>CAMVBT010000006.1 GCA_947165805.1 uncultured Clostridia bacterium | reverse complement strand
TCCTCCACCCTCTCTCTCTTTCTGTAAAGGCGAACCGCTTCGCCTTGCAGCGGGGATAGGTAATACGCTTTTAAAAGTAAAAAATTAACTGCTCCGACAAAAGGAGCAGTTATCAGACTGGGTTTTAAGCGGTCAGACCATCTCCGGCATCTCCCATTCGTCTGCCATGCGGCGGTATTCGGCAGCCTTGCCCGCGTCGCCGGTCTTTTCATAGCAGTCGGCAAGCAGAGAGAGCGTTTCCGCCCCCTGCGAGAATACCGATATCACAGCCTCGGTCTCAAACGCCGCGTCGTTCAGCCAGCACAGAGCCTCGGCATAGTCCCCGCTGTCATAGAAATAGCGTCCCGCTTCCGCGCACATCTCCGAGCACGGCGACGCTATCACCTCGCGCAGCACGAACTTTACGAATTTTGCCGTATCTCCTGTCAGCCTGTACCCTCTCGCGAGCACGCACCGAGCCTCACGATGCTCGTCCTCGCTCCTCGACGGGTCACCGGCACTGCCTTCAAAGAACGGCAGAGCCTCCCGCAGATCGTCCTCGTCACCCGCAATGAACAGCTCCTTGGCGTACATGGAGTGCAGGGTCTTATCAAGTCTCATTCCCCTTTCCAGAGCTTTCCGGAACGCCGCAAGATCGCGCTTCGCGTGGTGTCCCTCGGCGTTGTGCCTGATCTCGATGTCGGAGTTGTAAACGACCGGGTCGAGCCGCACAGTCTCATGTATCGGATTGACCCACTCGAATGTCCGCAGCCGCTTGTACAGCTTCGGGCGCAGCTCGCGCTTAGCGTTATAAACCGTGTTCTGCTCTCCCAGATTGAGGTAGTGCATCTGAACTATCTCGGTCTCGGGCGGCAGCAGGGCTTTTACGCGTCTGAACAGCGCGATATTGGGCTCGTCTATGACTTCGTCGGCATCGGCGGTGTATATGTAATCCATGGTCGCCTTCGTGAAAGCAAAGTTCCGCGCCGCCGCAAAGTCGTCTATCCACGGGAAGTCGTATATCCTGTCTGTGTAGCGCGCCGCGAGCTCCTTTGTGCCGTCCGTCGAACCGGTATCTACGACAATTATCTCGTCGGCTATCGGCACAAGGCTGTCAAGGCACGCCGCAAGCCGTTTTTCCTCGTTTTTTACTATCATGCAGACCGAAACAGTCATAGCTTTCTCCCTTTCAGCGCATTTCAGATCGTCGGCGCAGCCGACACCACAATTATTCACTGTTCACTATTCACCATTCATTATTCACTTCTTCAGGACTATCGCGTTCCAGCCCTCGGCTTTGCGGGTCTCCGCGGCTTTCCAGCCCGCCTTTTCGAGAGCGAAGCTCACCTCGGCGAGGCGCTCGTCGATGATACCGGAGACTATCAGGGTGCCGTCCGTTTTCAGGAAGCCCCCGAAAAGCCCGCTCATTGCGATTATCACATCGGCAACGATATTTGCCGTTATGATGTCGTAACCGCCGCCTATGGCGCTCCTGAGCGCATTATCGTCGATGATATTGCCGCGCCGCGCCGTGAAGCGGTCATCTCCGAAGCCGTTCTTGCGGACATTCTCGGCGGCGGTGTTCACGGCGTTCTCGAACACGTCTACCATATACACGTCTTTTACGCCCAGCAGCAGTCCCGCTATCGAGAGTATGCCGCTCCCGCAGCCGAGGTCGAGCATCTTCTCGCCGCCTTTTACAACGCCTTCCAACAGCTCCATGACCATTTTCGTGGTATGGTGCTGTCCCGTGCCGAAGCTCGATGCCGGGTCTATCTCGAGTATCTTTCTGCCGTCCGTGTCGGTCACGTTTTCCCAAGAGGGCTTGACTATCAGCTTCTCGCCGACATTAAACGGCTTGTAGTACTGCTTCCAGTTGTTAGCCCAGTCCTCCTCGCGGACGTTGCCTATCTGAATTTCGAGGCTGCCCCAGAAGTCCGGGTCGGAGGCGCGCAGCTCACCGAGGGCTCCTTTCAGCTCCGCCAGAGTTTCGAGTCCCTGCGCGTTGTTCTGCAAATACAGGGTTATGTGCGTCGGGACTGTTTTCAGTCCCATCAGTTCATCGTCCACATAGTCCCAGTTTGCGTCCTTATTTTCAAGGAATTCGTCGAAATCGGCGCTGTCGTGTATCTCGAAGCCGTTGATGCCCAGCTCGGAGAGGCGCATCACCAGCACGTCCACGGCGGCGGAATTTGTATAGACATCGGTTTTCAGAAAATCCATTATGTAACCCTCGCTTTCTCTCTTTCTATTATGCCTTATTTTCGGGAAAAAAGCAAGAGTTTTTTTGAATGTCATTGTATGTCACGGGAAAAAATGGTAGCATATATAATAGGGAACCTGTGAAAGGAGGGAGACCATGGCAGACAGAAAGAAGTCGTTCGTGATGTACGCGGAGTATTTACAGCATTTCGAGCTGCTCACGAAGTGCGAGCAGGCGGATCTGATAATGCTGATATTCCGTTACGTCAACGGTATGGAGACTGGCACGGACTCACTCTCCGGCGAAGTAAAAATGGCGTTCTCTTTCATCAAAGCCCGCATAGACGAGGATCGCAGGAAGTACGAGGAAATATGCGGCAAGCGTTCGGAGGCGGCAAGATCGGCAAAGGCAGGATCGGCAAAAGCAGGCAATTGCATACAAATGCAGGCAAATGCAGCTGATAATGATAATGATATTGATATTGATAATGATACTGATAATGATATTGATACTGATTGTGATAATGATATTGTTGTTGTTGTTGATAATGAAGTTGTTGTTGAAAATGAAAATGATACTGCTCCTGAAATTGTTGTTGTAGTTGTCGGTGAGGGTGAGGCACAGCCGCTTACATCAGCGGCCGTCGCCTGCCCTGACGGGCTGACAACAACAACAACGACTTTCAGAGAGAGAAAAAAAGAATTTCTGATAGAAGGCTGTATAAGATACGGATAGCATACTCACGGAAGGAGTTAAAAACCGCCGTAAAGCTCACCGAGAAGACGGTAATACCATGCGGCGGAGCCGGTATAGAGCGACCAGCCGCCGCGTCCGAGGCATTCCGGGGCGGTATAGATATCCGCCGACAAATAATACGGCTCATTCTTATATTCGCCGCCGCGGCTTGCGGGGTCGAGAGCCTTTGCGAGCTTCTCTGCGGTCTCGCGGTCGCCGCTGCGCAGGAACGCGAGAGCAAGCCATACCGCGGCGTGGGTGTACTGACCGCCGTTCTCCCTGATGCCCCCGGGATAGCCGCGGACGTAGCCCGGGTCTTCCGCCGAGTCCGCGCTGTACGGCGGGTCGAACAGCTTTATAATGCCGTGTTCCTCGTCATAGAGCTTATCCAGAGCCGATTTCAGAGCGCTGCGGCGCTTCTCCTTATCCGGCAGCCCCGCCAGCTCGGCAAAGGCCTGCGGGAGCAGGTCGATCTTGCAGCACTCGTTCTCCGCCGCTCCCATTTTCGCGCCGTTGTCATAGAACGCCCGCAGATAGTAGCCGTTCTCGAACGCCGTGTCCTCGACGGACGCGGACAGTGCGGAGGCGCGCTTCTCCAGTATCGCCGCGTAAGCGTCATCGCCGCGCCTGCGCGCCAGCGGAGCAAACAGCTTCACAACCGCGATATAGAACATCGAGAGCCACACGCTTTCGCCCATGCCGTCCTCGCCTACACGGTCAAAGCCGTCGTTCCAGTCGCCGCCTCCAATTTTTATCAGCGACCTCTGACCCGTCCGGTAGCAGCGGTCGAGCGCTTTTACGCAGTGTTCGTAGACCGTGCCGCTCACAGCGCTTCGGGTCACGCGCATATACTTCTCCTTCGCGCCGCCAAGCTCGTCGCCCGCAGTGTAGGGGGCTTCTTCCGACAGCAGAGAATCATCTCCAGTGACTCTGACGAAGTGCGCGGCAGCATAGGGCAGCCACAGCATATCGTCCGAGCAGCGCGTGCGTATGCCTTTTCTGCCGTCGCCGGTCTCGTGCCACCAGTGCAGCACGTCCCCCGGAACAAACTGCGCGGTGCAGCAGCGCAGAATGTGCCTGCGCGCCTCGGAGGGCATGAAATACACCGCCGCCGTGCAGTCCTGCAGCTGGTCGCGGAAGCCGTAAGCCCCGCCGTTCTGGTAAAAACCGCTCCTTGCGCGCATACGGCAGCCGAGTATCTGCCACGGGAGCCACACATTGTACAGCCGGTCGAGAGTGTCGCTGCCGCTCTTTATGGTCGGGTGCAGCTCATACTTCGGAATAAAGTCCGCGGGAGCGGCTTTTTCCGCCGTATCGAGCATCTCCGCAGCATCGGAAGCGCTGTAACAAAGCGTGAAACGCACCTCGCGCACCGAATGTGCGGGCAGTCTGACACGGGCCGTCACAGCGGCGCAGCTCCCCGCGAACGGGCGCACTCTGCCGCTTATCTCCCCGGCGAAGAAGCCCTCGCGGTCTGCGGTGAACACACATTCGCAGTCACAGCCGAGCCCCATTTCCCCGCGGAATTCCCCGTCGGAACCGCGCACGAACATGGCACGTCCGGCGGTGCGGTATGAAAGCCCTGCTCCGCCGTGCGAATCGCGCCGGTCATTTCCGAGAACAGGCTCGGTGTAATAGGTCAGTGCTATCTGCTTATCGAGCTCGCCGGTGTTCTCGATACGCACGGTAAGGCGCTTGGCGGTGCCTTTCTGCAATACGCCCGCCTCGGTGCGGAACAGGAGCTTACCCACCCGCGAAAGGTACTCGGCCTTCCCCGGCGAAAAGACAGCCGTACTGCCCGCGATGATGTCGAAGTATTTCCCGAGCCCCTTCACCAGCAGCATCTCGCCGTCGTTGTCGCGCATGATGTCATTGTACCACGGCGTAAGCTTGTTCTCGCGGCTGTTAAGGGCATAAGTGAAGCCCAGAGAATTCTGCGAGACCACGCAGCCGAACTCCTCGGACGCGAGTACATGGCAGAACGGGTGACCGTGCCGCTCCACGATATAGCTGTTATCGCGGAAGCCCTCGGAAAAGCCGGTATCGATCGCGTCTGCGGGTACGATGTCATATATCTTCGCAGGCGGCTCCGCGACCTCGCCGTCACCGGACACATACACCGCCGAGCGCGTTATATATCCGAGCTCGCCGGCAGTCAGATCGCTGTACAGGACAGGATACACGCACTTTATCGGAGTATTCGCGATATACTGCGCCTTCGAGCGGTCGGAGAGGCTGCGGCAGAGCATTATCAGATCGGTGGGATATCCGCACTCGCAGAGCCCCTCGGCTGCGCGGGCAGCGGCTTCGGCGCGGTCCTCGTCACCGTCGAAGCGGTACACCGCTATGGGACGGTCGCCGCTTATGCCGAGCTTCCAGAGCGTATCGCGGCAGGCGTCCGTCTGCGCGTTCAGTATGCTTTCCTGATACCCGCAGCCGCATATCGCCGCAGGGAGCATCGCCCTCGCGAAACGCCCCGCCAGTGTGGACTTGGGCAGGGGCGATACGGCAGTTCCGTAAGGCGCTGCGCCGTCACAGGGCTGCGTGCCGCGTACTTCAAGCGCCAGAGCCGTGACCTCGGCACGGCTTTCCCCGCAGCAGACAAAGAACGCCTCCCGCCGCTCGCCGCCCGCCGGAACAAGCACAGACAGCCTCAGGAACAGACACGGCGAGGGTATATGAGTATCATCCGGGCGTTTCAGTGCAAAGCCCTTCGACAGATCGCCGGGCTTGTTGTGGGTAAGCACATTCTCGCGTGAGAACGACCATATCACGCTCCCGGAGCCGCGAAAACCCGCTGCCAGCCATGTTTCCCTGCCTCCCTCACGGTCGCGCCGCCGCAGGAGCCACAGTCTGTTCTCCCCGTCGTACTCCGGGGTGACGAACAGCTCCGCGAACATCGGGTGGGCGAGGATATCGCGCTCGGGAGCCAGAGCGGGGCGCATATATACATACAGCTCGGTCTCACGGTCGGACGAGAGAGAGTTGGACACGGAGATATCACGTATCACGGCGGGCTTTTCGCCGAACAGTGACATTCTCATCACGCAGGACAGCCCGACGCACTCCGCGGCCCATTCCCCGCCGTTCTCCGTGAAGGTCACGCGGTGCTTGACGGGGCTTTTTCCGTTGAAGGCGGTCATGCAGAACGGTATATCCGCGCCTCCCTCACGCACGCCGATAAGAAGCCCGTCCGGACGGCGCAGGACGTCCCGTGTCGGGAAGGTCACGGCGCGCCCGTCATATCTGTCCGCGCAGAGCCCCGTGTCCGACGCGAACACGGCTATGCGGCGGTTCGCTATGATGTTGAAGCGCGGCCGCAGCACGGAGAACTCGTCGAAGCTCTCGGCGCGGTCGTCGGCAAGCTCACGGTCGCGGAGCTTCGCTATATCGACCACGGGCTCGCCGGACATGACGCGCTCCTCGAGCAGCTCGTCGGCGCGCTGCATGGTCTCGTCGGACATGAAGAGCTCCCGCAGTCTCCCGCCGCAGAGAGCGTTGGTGATGCCGCAGAGGCTCATGCCGACGTGGTGAGCCATGTGGCTCCTTACCACCGCGGCGGAGGCCCCTGTCCTTGTGCCGGTCATATCGACGGCTTCATAAAGCCCGTATTTCGCGTGGGAGAACGCCCTGTCCGCGAGCCTCGACAGGTTCTTCATGCAGGCGGAAAAGCTGTGGGACAAAGCAAGGAACGTGGAATAGGGGCTTATGACATATTCCCTGTCCATGCCCGCGCAAAGAGCCAGCTTCTGCACCCCGTGCGCCTTGTAGCGGTAGTTGAGCTCGGGGTCGAAGGCGTAATAGGCACTCTCCGACACGCCGAAGGGCATACGCATATCATGCCCGCGCTCTATCTGACAGCGCACCGCGTAGCCGAGGGCTTCGTAGCAGAGGCTCCCGCGCTTCGTACCGAGCAGCAGCTCGGGCATGAAATACTCGAACATAGTACCCGACCACGCGACAGGCCCCGCGCGGAAACCGCTGCGGCTCATGACACGCGAAAGAGCGCGCCAGTGCTCGCGTCCGGCACAGCCCCGCGCTATGGCGTAGTAGCTGAGCATACGGGATTCGGACATCAGCATATCGTAGCAGTTGGGCGCCTGCTTTCCCGTGTCGGCATTGATGCCGACGGAAAAGAGCCTGCGGGGGCGGTTGTAGAACATACCGATATCCGCGCCGTCGATAAGACGTCCTATGCGGCGTATCAGAGGGCTGTCCGGTATGTCCGCCGCGAGCTTGCTGCGCACCGCCACAAGACAGCAGAGCAGATTGCCGCAGTCCACACTGGACACGAACGGGTCGAGCACCCTGAGTTCATCTGTGGAATACCAGTTGTAAAGGCTGCCCCGGTACTTCGGGAGCTTCTCGACGGTATCTATGGTGCGGGCAAGCATGGTCTCGAGGCGGGCATTGTCGATGAAGCCCAGCTCCGCGGCACAGACGCACGAAAGCAGATACATGCCGATGTTGGTAGGCGAAGTCCTGTGCGCGACGCGGAACACCGGCGAATACTGCACGTTGTCCGGCGGGAGCCAGTGCTCGGCCTCGGTCACGCGGTCAAGGCAGAAGCTCCACTCACGGCGGGCTTCTTCGAGCAGGAACCTGCGGTCGGAGTCCTTCACGGGCTTCTCGGCGGGCTTGTACAGCCTGTCGCAGAGCACCGCCGCGGGCAGCGCGCAGGCGGCGGCGATGCCGGTGAGGGCGCAGAATATATTCCCGGAATACACGCTGACCCCGAACAGGAGCACTCCGAGAGCGCTCGCGGGGATCATCGCTATGATGCCGCCGGGGTCGGCGTTGTCGAGGGTCGAGGCGGTCTGCCATTCAAGCAGGCGGCGCTTCGTCAGCATACGCCACGCGCTGCGAACCGCCGCGTCAAGACCGAGCAGCGCGTTCTTTCCCATAAACGCGAGCTCCGCAAGTATACGGACGACAAGGCTGCGGGAAAGAGGGCTGATCGGCGCGTAGAACTCCCGGGTATTTGAAAACCCGAGCCCTTTCAGAGCCGCCGGTATGAGCCCGAGTATGAACGGCAGCGTCAGCGACAGCACGGATATCACGGCGGGTATGACTGCGCCGGCACCCGGCGCTCCCACGGTGAAGAACAGCGTGAGCAGCGCGTTGAGCGGGGTAAGAGCGCGGCGGACGTTGTCGGCCAGCTTGAATTTCGTCAGAGCCGACAGGTCGCGGCGGAATATGAAGGGCATATTCTGGAAATCCCCGCGCATCCAGCGGTGGGCGCGGCGGAAATACCCTTTCGTGGTGGGCGGCATACCGTCGCTGAACTCGATATCGCCGCAGAACGCCGTCCCGAGTATGCCGCCCTCGAGGATATCGTGGGAGAGGACACGCTCTTCGGGCAGGACATTGACGCAGCGCTTGTAATACGCGTCCGTGCGTATGAGACCCTTGCCGGTGAACGTTCCCTCGCCGAAACGGTCAAAGTACAGCTCCGAGGCAGTGCTGTCATAAACGCTCGCGCCGGAGCAGCCGCCTGTGCCGAAAAGCCGTGTCAGCCCGGTGCGCAGTGACGCGGACAGCGATGTCGTCATGCGGGGCGCGAAGATGCCGTATTCCTTGTTGCAGGGATGCACCGCGGCGGCTATGAGCGAGTTTATGCTGTCCATAAGGGGCAGGGTGTCGTAATCGAGAGTGCATACGAACGGCACTCCGGCATAACCCGAGATGTCGCCGAGCACTTCACGGAAGCTCACATCGTCGCCGCTGATGAAGCGTATCAGATCCTCGACAGCTCCGCGCTTGCGCTCACGCCCCTGAAAACGGCGCTGGGTGCGGCAGTATGAGCGCTCACGGAATATTACCGACGTGCGGCGGTCGGAGGCATCAAACGCTTCCCGGGCGGCTTTCAGCAGAGCTTCGTCGTTTGCGGTCTCGCGCTCATCGGCCGCCGGAAGGTCGCAGAGCAGGCACCAGCTTATATTCGGGGTCGGGTTCTTGAGGCGGGCGCGTTTCATGCGCTCAAGTCCGTCCTTTATGTCGCGCTCCGACGATACCAGCACCGACAGGGCGCAGACAGCCTCGTAATTCTCGGCTTCGGAAAGCTTCACCGAGGGGAGCTGCCCGCCTTTGACCCCGCGCAGCAGCAGCGCGTCCACAAGCGTCTTGGCGACTGCCGCGGCGGGAGCGTACACCGCAAACCCCGCGAGCCAGCCCGCGAGTATCACGGTCAGAGCGCAGATGCCGAGAGCTATGGCGTTCTGCACAAGGATATAGTAGTGTATCCCGACACGCGGGAACACGCGCCTCACGTCGGCGCGTATCACCTCCGGGAGCCCGGTGCCGGTGTGCTTCGAGGTTATGACATACTCCGAAGCGAGCCTACGCTCGTCTATCCCGGCATACTGCGCGCAGCGCGTGGTGTCCGCGCGCAGCATGGCGCGGGTCTTCGCGTCGGAGACCGCGTAGTCCGGGTCGGGAGAGTATTTTATACAGAGCGGATCAAGGCGCTCGGTTATATACTCCGCGTCAATATCCGCCGTGGTGTAGATAAGATCGCGTTTTTCGCCGTCGGAAGCCGCCCGCAGCAGCGCCGCGAACCTCACCTGCCACATAAGCGACATCATATCGGCATTATCCAGCACCTCAGAGTACGGGACAAGAGCCTCAAATACGCTGTCCGTGGTCAGCTCCGGGCAGTCCGATAACGCCTCGGCTATCAGCGGCAGCCCTCCCGACGAATGTATCCTGTACGGCGGTATGTCGCCTATGAGCGCGTTTATCTCGGCGCAAAGGCGGTGTCCGCCCTGCTCCGCGAGCCGCTTTTTCAGCCTGCGGAGCTGCTTTCTGTATATTCCCGGTCTTACTGTCTTCATTTCGTTTTATCCCCCTTGCTGTGATGTATTATTGGCATAAATGTCCGATTTTATTGCCGAATTGCTAAAAAATTGTTAATTTCTATTGATTTTTGAAAATAAATGATGTATAATATAGAGGATAATATCGGAAATTATATCCGTAAACAGAAAAGACAACAAAAACAAATCGGAGAAATGTGTAAATGAAGATCAAAGGAAAATACTCGGAGAGCGAAAAGCTCCACTTTATTATCCTCGGAGTGGCCGCAGCGCTGTCCGTGGCAGTATTCGTGATTGTCCTGCTCGTTCTGGGCAAGGGCGACGGCAAGTCCCCCGCGGCATCGGCGGCACAGTCCACCACAACGACCGCGGCGACAGCGACGACGGAGCCGGAAGAAGAAGGCTACTCACCCGATGAGGAGCTCAAGGAAGAAATGAGAGACGCGGTCATCAAGCTGATCTCGGACAACTATACCGTGCTGAGGCTCTACTACGTCAAGGGCATGAACCATAAGGACGAACCCTACGGCAATATCCCCGAGGACGGATACTACACTGTAAGCAACAAGAACTACGATTCTATCGAACAGATCGAGGAGATCGTTGACCGCACATTCACTAAGGAATTCGCAAAGACCGTCAAGTCCGATCCGCTCGGCTACGGGCCTATCTATATCACCCGCTCCAACGGCACGCTGGGCATAATCGCGAACTTCACGCCCATGCCCTATAACCGTTCGTGGAACAACCCGGACTTCGAGATCGAGCCCGAGAGCGATACAGAGTGCGGAATAAAGATATTCATACACGAAAAGGACGAAGCCGAGACCCCCGTTACCATAGAAGGTCACATGACAAAGACGGCGGAAGGCTGGAGACTGAACTCCATAATCTATTGACAACGATGAAATGATGTGTTTTAATGGCGAAAAATAAAAAGGACAATCCGATCGCGGTCTACGCCGTGGCGAGCCAGATCGGGTTCATAGTGCTGGTGCCGCTGCTCGTGTTCGTCATAGGAGGAACATGGCTGGTGGACTTCCTCAACTGGCCGGACTGGGTCAGCATAATATTCGTCGCCGTCGGCATAATCTCCATGACCGTGGGCGCAATGAACTATCTGAAGAAGCTCATCGAGATGTACGACAACAGTGAATCGGGCACGGGCGCGTCCGAGGTGCGGCATGACCGCCGCGACCACGACTACTACGACCCGTATACCAAGAAAAAGAAGCTATGAACGGCAGAGCGTCTTACGCGGCGGCGGAGCTGAAAGCCATGCTGCCGTATCTGCTGGCGTTCAACGCGGCGGCAGTCATAGTCGCGGTGTGCGTCGGGCTGGGCTTCGGCTTTGAGTGGCAGGTCTATACCGGACTTGCGGTGGGAAATCTGCTCATGGCGGCGAATTTCCTGCTTATAGGCGTCACAGCGGACAAGATAGTGAAGACGAAGGACTTCCGGCGGGGCAAGCAGCTCGGGGCGGTGTCCTACGCGCTGCGCTACACCGGCATTTTCGCAATACTCGCGGGACTGCTCACAATAAGGGTGATAAACCCCTTTTCGGCGGTGATACCGCTGTTCTATCCGAAAATATACTATACGTTTTTCTATATACGTTCCGAAAAAAGGGAGAAAGACACGGAATAAGGTCATAACTCCCGCAAAGGAGGCCGGACAGGCATGACAGAAAGCATGATACTTATGGCGGAGGAAGCTGCCGAGAGAACATTCACCATAGACGGACCCCTCAAGTCGATAACATTCGAGTTTCTGGGCAAGGAATGGGTAGTCGCGGAGTCCGTGGTCACGCAGTGGTTGGTAATGGTAATTCTCGCGGTAGTATTTTTTATACTCGGACGGAACCTGAAACTCAAGCCCGAGGGCAGGAGACAGGTGATAGCCGAGTGGATAGTCGGCTTCTTCACAGGCTATGTCGAGACATCCATGGGACAGAAGTACAAGCGCGGCTACGGCCCGTACATAGGAGCTCTGTTCTGCTTCATCATACTTTCGTGCCTTATGGGACTGTTCGGGCTCCGCAACCCGACATCGGACGTTTCCGTCACGGCATCGTGGGGTATAATCACGTTCGTTCTGGTCCTCTACACAAAGATAAAGACCGGCGGCTTCAAGGGCTACATGAAGAGCTTCATCGAGCCTATGCCGTTCATGCTGCCGTTCAACATCATCGGCGACTTCGCGAACCCGATAGCTCAGGCGCTGCGTCTCTTCGGAAACAACGTTTCCGGTATGGTCATCGGCGGCCTTGTATATTTCGCACTGGGAAGCTTCGCGATACTCGTACCGGCGGTGCTCTCGCTGTACTTTGACTTGTTCTCCGCCGTTATCCAGTCTTACATCTTCGTTACCCTGACCATGTCGTATGTCGCCATGGCCGACATGGAGGAGTAGAAAAAAAGAATAGTGAATAATGAATAATGAATAATTGTGGTGTTCGCTCCGCGAACGATTTTGAATTGCAAACGGAGAAGAGACCTTCACATACCGGCATTATTCAGATATATCGCCGAAGGCGATACAACAATTATTCACTATTCACTATTCACCATTCACTATTCACTTTTTCCGTTCTCATGAGACGGGTGTCTCTGAATAATAAAGTAAATTTTTCCTGCCGGCGGATAAGTGCCGGCGGGTCGAAAGGACAGGTATCTCTATGGACAATTTAGGATTTGTATTGGGCGCATCGGCAATAGGCGCAGGTCTGGCAATGATCGCAGGTCTCGGCCCCGGTATCGGTGAAGGCTACTGCGGCGGCAAGGCAGTTGAGGCAATCGGCAGACAGCCCGAGGCTTCCGGCGCGATCACAAGACAGATGATCATAGGCGACGCGCTCGCCGAGACGACAGGTCTTTACTCCCTGATCGTGGCACTTCTTCTTATGTATGCTAACCCCTTTGTCGGACAGATCAAGTAACGAGGGCATTGCATAAATAGGGGAAGGAGCTCTGAAAATGGGTATTACACTGTCAGCAGGCGAGACCCTGCAGCTGGTGAACATAAACACCGATACTATCATTTTCACGCTTATCAACACCCTGATAATCTTCCTGATATACAGATTTTTCCTCCACAAGCCGGTAATGAAGATACTCGACGAGAGAAAGGAAAAGATAGCAGGCGAGATGAAGGCCGCCGAGGACGCGCAGGCAGAGGCGGAGGCCATGAAGCAGGAATACTCCGACAAGCTGAAGGAGTCCCGCGAAGAGGCCGCTCAGATAGTGTCCGCAGCCGTAAAGCGCGCGGGCGAGCGTGAAAATCAGATACTTGCCGAGGCTCAGCAGGAGGCTGCCGAACTGAAAAAGAAGGCAGAGGAAAGCATCGAGCTCGAAAAGAAAAAGGCAATCAACGAGATCAAGGACCAGATCTCCGATATCGTCATCATGGCGAGCGAGAAGGTCTGCGAAAAAGAGATCTCGAAGTCCGACAATGAGGCGCTTATCAATAAGTTCATAGCCGAGGTCGGAAACGAATAAACCCCGAAAGGAAAGATCATTATGGCAGGCTCGGTAGAAAAGACCTACGGCGACGCGCTGTTTGAGCTTATCCTCGAGGAAAGACCCGCCGGGCTCACCGAAACAAAGGCCGAGCTTGAGGCGGTAAGTTCGATAATTTCGGGCGTTCCCGAGCTTATTAAGCTGTCAAAAACGCCTACCGTCGAAAAAGACGAGAAACTCGGCATAATCAAGGACGCCTTTGAGGGCAGGCTCTCGGAGTATGTCTACAACTTCATAAGAGTGCTCACCGAAGCGGGAAGGCTCGAGGACCTCGGGCGCATCACAAAGTACTTCGGTCAGCGCTGCAACGATCACCTCGGCATAGCGGAGATCACGGTAGTGACCTGTGAGCCGCTGTCCGCGCAGGCAAAGGCCGCCCTTACAGCCAAAATGGAAAAGGTGCTCGGCAAAAAGATCGTCATGAAGGAAGAGACCGACAAGTCGATAATCGGCGGCATCGTCGTAAAGAACGGCAATACAACGCTCGACGGAAGCGTAAAGGCAAGGCTGCGCGCCCTGCGAACGGATATCGGCAGCATAATGTGCTGAGCTCCGCCGTCATACATAACAGATATCCTCCCGCCCCGGGCGGGATGAAAGGAAAGACGAGAATATGGAATTACGCCCTGATGAAATAACAGGTATTATAAAATCCAAGATCAAGGCGCATCAAGTCGTTCGACTCGAAGATCACTCTCACCGACACGGGTACGGTAGTGACCGTCGGAGACGGTATCGTGCGTATCCACGGACTCGAGAGCTGCATGATAAACGAGCTCCTCGAATTCGACAACGGCGTGCAGTGCATGGCGCTGAACCTTGAACAGGATTTTGTGGGCGCGGTAATGCTCGGCTCGGACGCCGACATCAAAGAGGGTTCCAACGTGAAGAGAACGGGCAAGATCATCTCCGTTCCCGTAGGCGACGCGCTGCTCGGACGAGTAGTCAACGCCCTCGGTGAGCCCATTGACGGCAAGGGTCCGATCCTCTCGGACGAATACCGCCCCGTAGAGCGCATCGCACCCGGCATCATCACCAGAAAGTCCGTCGATACCCCGCTCCAGACGGGTATCAAGGCGATAGACTCGATGATACCGATAGGCCGCGGACAGCGTGAGCTTATCATCGGCGACAGACAGACGGGTAAGACCGCTATCGCCGTGGACACAATAATCAACCAGAGAGATACGGACGTGCTCTGTATCTATGTAGCTATCGGACAGAAGGCTTCTACCGTCGCTTCGGTAGTTGACCAGCTCGTCAACGCGGGAGCTATGGACTACACCATAGTCGTTTCCGCGACAGCAGCGGAGCTCGCCCCGTTACAGTACATCGCGCCCTACGCAGGCTGCGCTATGGGCGAGTACTTCATGGAGAAGGGCAAAGACGCGCTCATCATCTACGACGACCTTTCCAAGCACGCCGTGGCTTACAGAGCTATGTCGCTGCTCCTCAAGCGCCCGCCGGGACGTGAGGCATACCCCGGTGACGTATTCTACCTGCATTCGAGACTTCTCGAGCGCGCCGCGAACCTCAACGAGGACTACGGCGGAGGCTCGCTGACGGCTCTCCCGATCATCGAGACGCAGGCAGGCGACGTTTCGGCGTATATCCCCACCAACGTAATTTCGATCACAGACGGTCAGATATTCCTCGAGACCGAGCTCTTCAACTCCGGTATCAGACCCGCCGTAAACCCCGGCATCTCGGTATCCCGTGTCGGCGGCTCGGCGCAGATAAAGGCGATGAAGAAGGTTTCCGGCTCGCTGAAACTCGAATATTCGCAGTACAGAGAGCTGCAGGCGTTCTCGCAGTTCGGCTCCGATCTGGACGCGGACACCAAGGCTCGTCTCGCAAAGGGCGAACGTATCGTCGGCGTGCTCAAGCAGCCGCAGTCCTCGCCTATCTCCGTCGAGAACCAGATCATCATAATCTTCGCGGTCATCAACGATTATCTGAAAAATGTTCCGGTAGAGAGGATCCCCGAGTACGAGAAGGAACTCTTCGAGCACATGGCGAACGATCACGCGGACATCATCGACGATATAAAGAAGAGCAAAGTCATCTCCCCCGACAATGAGGAAAAGCTCAGAGCGGTGCTGAAGGATTTCGGCGAGCGCTTCTGATAACGGAGACGAACGAAAGGAGAAAACTATGAGCAGAGCAGCTTTGGTTTTAAGTATTGTTTCGATCAGCCTCACGGCTATCCTCGCCGCCGCGGCGGTATTTATGGCTCTCACCAAGAAAGTGGTATATATCGAGAGCGGCAACTAAGCGGCGCAGTACCTGCGCACCCAATCCGTCTGTCACTCTGATGAACGGACGGGTTCTCTGCCTCGCTGTCCGGAGTAAAGTGGTAAGGCAGACAATGTACCGCGCGGAGCCCGCGCACCCGATCCGTCTGTTACTCTGATGAACGGACAACTTATTTGCCTCGCTGTCCAGAGTTACAAGAGCGGGCAGAGCGCAATACCTGCGCCCCCCGATTACATCAACCGAATTGGAAAAACGCTGATCCGAAGGGGTCCGGGGGCGATCGGAAAGCCCCCGGGAGAGGTAATATGGGGTCTATGGATTCCAAAATCCGCTTGAAAGGAATGAAGTAAATGGCTTCGGGCAATATGAAGGACATCAAGCGCCGTATAAAGAGCGTAAGCTCGACGCGGCAGATAACCAAGGCTATGGAGCTGGTCGCGTCGTCGAAGCTCCGCAAGGCCAAGCAGCGCTCGGAAAACGGACGTCCTTACTTTGAAGCACAGTATGAGCTTCTCGCCAAGATCGCCTCGGTAAAGAAGGATTTCAATACCGTATTCACCGAGCCGCGTGAGGTGCACAACCGCCTGTTCATTGTCGTCATGGGCGACAGAGGACTCGCGGGAGGCTTCAACTCGAATATCATAAAGGCTGTCACCGCCGAACACGCGAATGACCCCGTAAAGCCGAAGATAATCGCCATAGGCAGAAAAGCCGTCGATTACTTCGACAAGCACGGCTATGAGCTGGTCGGAAAGTACCCGTACTTCGCGGAAAAAGCCAAGACCGCGGACTGCATGGATATCGCGCAGGTGGCGGGCGACCTGTTCGCTGTGGGCGAAGTCGATGAGGTGCTGCTGTTCTATACGGCGTTCGTTTCGCCGCTGGTGCAGACTCCCGAGCATTGCAAGCTCCTGCCGATATGCAATATCGGCACCGGCACAGGCGAGGACCTCGGGCTCATCAACTACGACCCGTCCCCCGAGGCTGTGTTCGACAGAGTGGTACCGAAGTTCCTGATGAGCATGGTGAACTGTGCGGTAGTCGAATCCTTCGCCTCCGAACAGGGCGCAAGACGCACCGCAATGGAGAGCGCCACCGACAACGCAGACGAGATGATCTCGAGACTGTCGCTGCTCTATAACCGCGCACGTCAGGAAAAGATCACCAACGAGATAACCGAAATCGTATCCGGCGCGAACGCGCTGAATTAAAGACCGCCGCGCACGGCGGCACGAAAGGAATCAGGCAAAATGGCTGAAAAAAACATAGGCACGGTCGTTCAGATAATCGGCGCGGTACTCGATATCCGCTTTGCTGCGGACTCGCTGCCCAATCTGAAGAACGCCATTGAGATCGACAATAACGGAGAGCGCCTCGTGGTCGAGGTAGCGCAGCATATCGGCGACGATATCGTGCGCTGCATCGCTATGGGCAGCACGGACGGCCTTGTAAGAGGCACGAAGGCTGTCGATACCGGCAAGTCCATTACCGTTCCCGTAGGCAAGGAGACTCTCGGAAGAATATTCAATCTTCTCGGTGAGCCTGTCGATAACCTCCCGCCCCCCGAGACCGAGGAGCGCTGGGAGATACACAGAGAACCCCCGTCTTATGAGGAGCAGGCGGCTACCAACCAGATACTCGAAACGGGCATCAAGGTCGTAGACCTCATCGCGCCTTACCTCAAGGGCGGAAAGATAGGACTCTTCGGCGGCGCGGGCGTCGGCAAGACAGTCCTTATCATGGAGCTCATCAACAACGTTGCCAAGCAGCACGGCGGTCTGTCCGTGTTCACGGGCGTCGGCGAACGTACCCGTGAGGGCAACGACCTCTATAACGAAATGAAGGAGTCCGGCGTTATCAACAAGACCGCGCTCGTGTACGGTCAGATGAACGAACCGCCGGGAGCCAGAATGAGAGTAGGTCTCTCGGGACTTACCATGGCGGAATACTTCCGTGACCGCGAGGGTCAGGACGTTCTGCTCTTCATAGATAACATATTCAGATTTACACAGGCAGGCTCCGAGGTTTCGGCGCTGCTCGGACGTATGCCCTCCGCCGTTGGTTATCAGCCCACGCTGGCGACCGAAATGGGCGCGCTGCAGGAGCGTATCACATCGACGAACAAGGGCTCGATCACATCGGTACAGGCCGTTTACGTTCCTGCCGATGACCTTACCGACCCGGCTCCTGCGACTACATTCGCCCACCTCGACGCAAAGACGGTCCTTTCGCGTAACATAGCGTCCATGGGTATCTACCCCGCTGTCGATCCGCTGGATTCCAGCTCACGAATACTTACTCCCGAGATCGTAGGTCAGGAACACTATGAAGTTGCGCGCGCCGTTCAGGCCACTCTCCAGCGCTACAACGAGCTCCAGGATATCATCGCTATCCTCGGTATGGACGAACTCGACGAGAACGATAAGCTCATCGTTTCCCGCGCAAGAAAGATACAGCGTTTCCTCTCCCAGCCTTTCAGCGTTGCCGAGCAGTTCACCGGTATGCAGGGCAAGTACGTCCCGATCAAGGAAACGATCAGAGGCTTCAAGGAGATCATCGAGGGCAGACACGACGACCTTCCCGAGTCCGCGTTCCTCTTTGTCGGCACGATAGATGAGGCCGTGGAAAAAGCCAAGTCCGTAAAGTGAGAGGGGGAGCTTGAATGACCCCGTTCAGATTACAGATCATCACCCCTGACGGTGTGTTCTTTGACGGTATGACCGAAAATGTCATCGTCCGCACCACAGTCGGGGATAAGGGCATACTCGCTCACCATGAGCCCTATGTGGCCGCGATAACCATAAGCAAGTTCAAGGTGAAGATAGACGGCGAGTTCCGCTACGGAGCCATATCCTCCGGCATCATCGAGGTCGGAAAGGATAAGACCGTCATTCTCGCACAGAGCTGCGAATGGGCGGACGAGATCGACGTTGACCGCGCCGTAAGAGCCAAAGAGGTAGCCGAGGAGCGTATCGGTCATTACGAAAAGACCAATGACCGCAAGAACCTCGATATCGCCGAGTTCAAGCTCAAGCGCGCCCTCAATCGTATAGACGCGGCAAAGATAATCAAGTAGCGCGGTATTATCCGCAGACAAGCAGGGCTCTGCCCCGCAGCCGTTATAAAAATTATCTGCTCCTTTTGCAAGTGAAAGGAGCAGTTATTTTTTTGCCGGTATTGATTTTATTGCAACAGTATGTTATAATAGTCGCAGAAGCTGATGCCCGCACGGCAGAAAGCCTGCACGTCAGCCCGGCGAAAGGAAAGAATATTATGACAAACAAGAGAAAGTACGCAGTCACCGCGGCGTTTCTGGCGGCATTAATGCTCGGAACAGCGGCCTGCAAGCAGGATAACAAGCCCGGCTCCGCGACGGAGACAACGACCACCGCAGCGGCAGCAACAGAAGCCGTGACCACGACCACGGCGGCTCCGGAAACAACGACAACAACTTCCGCCCCCGAGACCACAACGGAGACCGAGGCTCCCGCAAAGGAGACCGATTTTGAGATAAAAACCGGCGTATGGCTCGCACAGAGCGAGTATGAGGGCGACAGCTACTACACATTCCGCGAGGACGGCTCCGGCAACGTGCTCTCACAGGAAATGGGAATAGGTGTCCCCTTCGGTTACACCCACGACGGCGTTGACTATACGTTTGAAATGGCGGCTGTGGACAACTTTGTGAAAATGACCGTTACCGATGCCACGGAAGACCGGATAAAGATAAAATGGGAATACGGCCTTGAAGAAACACTCACCTACCTCGGGCCGGCAGAGGGCTTCTCGTTCTACAACACCGATGAGCTGAAGGACATGGCTGCTTACCGCTTCATGCAGGACAACGGCGGCTACGCGATGTTCACGAAGTACGGCGAGGTACAGCAGTCCGACGGTCTTGTAAAACTCTCATTGTACGATTGCTCGCGCGATGACAAGGGGCTTATCGGCTGCTACACCGTTGACCGCTACACAGGCAAGGGTACGGATATAAACGGCAGCGAGATCGAGCTTGCACGGTTCGAGGGAGAAACATACGAGCCTTTCTTCTGGCAGAAGACAGGTATGTCCATGAGCGGCAGTATGCTGGGCGTAAGGTACATAGGCTATGTTGACCCCGAGTCGAACGACGCGCGTATCAATGACGTGTATTTCAACGATCTGTTCTACAAGACCGGCCTCTGCTATGAGTGCAACTATTACTGGAACGCGGAAACAACAAGGTTCGTCCCGACAAAGGACGGTCAGGAGTTCTACTTCGTGATCCCCTATGACAGCAATGCCACGGTCGTTGTCAAGGAGATGAAAATGGACGATGCGACAGCCACACTCGTTGAGGGCGATGAAATCTACCACAGCGAAAACGACGGCGAGCCCTTCCTGCTGAAATGCAACGTCAGTGAGATAATGCCCGACGTCAAGGTCATCGTCACCGACTCGCAGGGAAATACCCTCGAATGGCTCCCCGGCATCAGCGGTAAGGACGGCAGTGTCGTAACTTCCGCCGAAGGCGGTAAGGTGCAGGACTTCACAAATTACGGCGCCCTCGCCACCGTCGATATGGCCCCCGTGGGTTGATTTAGTCGCTTACGCTCGAGAGGTCGCTTACGCTCGAGACTGGGGGAAACTTTTTTGAAAAAAAGTTGTCTGTCGGTCAGCCCCT
>CAMVBT010000005.1 GCA_947165805.1 uncultured Clostridia bacterium | reverse complement strand
TTTGATTCCGACTATTTGCGTACATCGGATAACGGCACGGGCAGCATAAATTATAACCGCACTTGGATATATACCACACCGAACAGTGATGTAAAGCTGTATATGGACGGAGTTGAGATTGACAGTACAAAATCAAACAGCGCAGGCGTTGCGTCATTCGCCTTTGCCATGACCGACAGTAAAGTAGGAAAAACAGATGTAACCACGTTCAGAACGAATGAACGCGACTGGACTGTCGCGGGTACGCACGAGCTTTATGCGACAGCGACAAAGAACAACAGTACCCTGCGTTCCGCCGTTACGACTATGGAATGTGTAACGAAAGCGAACTTTACACCCGCAGCTGTAAAATCTGTAAAAGTAAAGAGCATAAGTGATAATGAAAAAGACAGCTTTTCGGGTCAATCACATAATCTGCTTGAAAGGAATTACTATTCAAGACCGACCATAACTAACTATTATTGGTCGCTGAATGATAAGGGCAATGTATTCACCTACGAATTTACCGTTGAAATGGAAGACGCCAATAACGTAGCCGACGAGGGTATGCTCCTCACCGTGACCGGACAGAACGGCGAGGAATACTACACTATGCTTGAACGTGTCGAGGGCACGAACAAGTTCGTAGGCTCCGTTTCCGACGAAAAGCTCCTGTTCACGAACTGGGCGGTGTCCGTAAAGTCGAAGCTCCCCGAAACTATCGACGCTTCCAACGTTGAAGCGGGTATCGACGACCTTATAGCGAAATACGGCGCGAACTATAAGATAGTCAACCCCGATACGGGCGCGGAACAGACCTTACAGCAGTATTACGACTATATTTATAACGATTATGTAAATACTTACAGCGAAAATCAGGAGCTTCTCAGAGAGGCGCAGGAGGAAGCAGTCGATATATTCCTTGAAGCTATGAGATCCTATGACGAATACTTGGATGGACCCAGCTTCGATTACTCGACCTTCGACGGCTCCGAGGAGTCGATAAAGGCTCTCAAGGCGCACTTCGGCATTTACGAGGGCGTGTATGCCGATATCCCCGAGGGCGTATGGTCTCAGTCGGAAAGCGATACGATCGAGCAGACAATGCCCGACGGAACCGTCATTCTGCTCAACGCTCCCGCACCTTACACCGAAACGACCGGCGCGGACGGCAGAGTTTACCGTGCGGTCACGACAAAAGAGATCGACAGCAACGGTCATCTGATAGAGGTGCAGTACAGCGCGGCGCTCCCGCTGAACGGTGACGAGGGATATTCCTATATACAGGGTGTCGATCTGGGACTTGCTTCCGAGAGCTGGAACAATGCCGATGCCGACAACAAAACGTTTAACAGATACAATGCAGGAGCGACGGTAAATAAGCTCGGCGGCGGTGAAGAAAAGCATTTCCCGACCATGAGCAGGGGCAGCATCGGTATGCTCGGGCAGACCGGACAGATATTCGGCGCTCTGCACGAAAGGATCAACGGAACAAAATCAAGATATGGCAATTCCTTAGCGGGTCAGCGTGCCGCAATGGGTATTGGCGCAATTCAGAATGATCACAGATCGCAGACAAAGGCGCAGATGAACACTCAATCCGCGATAAACGGCATACTCGATAATCCAAGGATCGACGGCGAGACAAGACAGCAGGTCACCGAGTGCAAGGATCTTATAGATGATATATGCAGAAGTACGTCTATGTCCGACTTCTCTCAGGCGATCAAGTACACGATGCAGAACATCAACAACGTCGTGAACACTATCCATGACCTTAAGGAAGGTATCGTCGACGCTTCGACGAACGGTCTGAAAGCACTCAAGGACAGGATAACGGGTGCCGCCGCGGACGCGGCTCGTGAAGCGACAAGAGACGCTATCGAAGCAGCGACGGGCGTGAAGCTGCCGCTCGATGTTGTCGAGGCGTGCAGCGACCTTCTTGACGCGTACAGCTCCGGACTTCTCAGTGAAGCGGAGAAAAAGACGATAGAGCTTTACCTCAAAGCGCAGGCTCTCGCGAAAAAGCACAATGTAAGAGTTCCCGGGGACAAAACAAAAGGCGGGAGCGGCATCGGCGGCAGGAGCTCCGGCGGTTCCGCGCGTGCCACACACGACCCCGAGGGCATAATCTACGAAGCGGTTCTTTCCAACCCCGTCGAGGGCGCAACGGCAACGCTCTATGAGCGCAATACGACGAGCGGCGACATTACCGTATGGGATGCCGAGAACTACGGACAGATCAATCCGCAGGTAACGAACGGCTCGGGCTGGTATCAGTGGTTCGTTCCCGAGGGCGAGTGGCAGGTAAGAGTCACGGCTCCCGAGGGCTCGGGGCTTTCCGACAACACAAGCGCGGATAACCCCGCCGCGAACCTCGATGACGGCTCGACAAAGGGCTGGCTGCCGGTAATGCCCGTGCAGCTCGGCATCAATATACCGCTCGTTTCCACGGCTTCACCGGCGCTTGCGGAAGCGACGATATCCCCGCGCAGCGCGGAGGTCGTATTCAGCCTGTACATGGACGCTTCTCAGATCAACGATGACGCGTTCACGGTGAAGTACGGCGATAAGGTCGTACCGTGCAGAGTCATCGCTCTCGACGCGGAAAGCGACCCCATGGACCCCACAAAGCAGTATGTAAAGACAGTAAGACTTGAACCCACAGGCACGGAGCAGTTCAGAAAGGGCGTTTCGTACAGCATCACTGCTGCCGCGGGACTGACGGCGTATAACGGCAAGTCTGCCGCAGCGGCTATGACGCTTGGGAACCTTACCATGGACGGCGAGGCTCCCGCGGTCGAGGGAACTGTCGTTACCGTCGGAGCGAACGGCTGCGACTATAAGTCGATCGCAGCGGCGATAACGGCTATCAATAAGCTGATAAAGGCAAAGACCGCCGACGAGGCGTACAACCTGACGGTTTCCGACGGCCACGTCGAGACCGCCGCGGTAACTATACCGAAATCCGATGTGAAGTTCGCCATAACGGGCGGCGCGTTCACGATGAACAACCCGAAGATCACCGCGAACTCCGATCTTACGATACTCGCGGAGATCAACGCGGCAAAGGCTTCGGCAAACGTGACCGTAGCTGCCGCGGCGGGCGTGACCGTCAACATACCCGACCTCAGATCGTCGAACAAGCTGGTGCTGTCCGGCACGAAGACATCGGCGTTCATTCTTGACACCCTGACGGTGACGGAGCTCGCGGGCTTCACGGGAGCAAATCTTACCGTAAAGTCCGGAACTGTCGTAAAGCTCGAAAAGGTAACGGGCTTCAGGGCGGAGAAGATCGACGGCGAGGGAATGATCGACGTTTACGATGCTTCGGCGCTTACGGCAAGCGAGATCAGCGGTGTCGGCATCGTTCTCAACCAGTATAACAAGGTCAGCGGCAAGAATGTGACCGTAATGCTCCCGAAGCTCACAGTCACTACTCCCGCCGGCATCACTCTCACGGTAAGGACACCCGAGGGCGCCGACGCTCTCATCGCCGGTCAGACGGTGATGCAGCTCGGCAAGAACAATCTCATCGACGGTATCGAGCGTCTTGTCACGATCACGAACAAGGACGGCGCGAACGCACTCAGCGCGGTACAGTACGGCAGGGAAGCAAGAGCGGAATGGCTCGGTACGCTGACACTGTCCGACGGTGAAGTCAATATCCCGTTCTCGTCGTTCGAGAAGGCGTTTGAACGTATCACCGAGGACTCGAAGGCGATAGATAAGATAAACGCCGAAAACAGACCTCCGTATAAGAGCTACACCGTCACGATGAATACCGGCGTGACACCGGCGAAGTTCGCGCTTCCCGCAAAGTGCGCGTCCCTTACGATCGACGGCGGCGGCAATGACCTGACGCTCGTTGGAATAACGAGTATTTCCCCGAAGTACGCGTTCACGCTCACGAATGTGAAGCTCATCGACGCGCACGACAAGAACGGCAGACCCGCGGCGCTGACGATAAACAATACAAGCGCGGCATTGACGATAAGCGATATCGCCTTCACCGGAAAGTCCCTCACTCTCGGCAGCACAAAGGCCGGAACAGAGAACGTGTTCAGCGGCATAACGACCGCGGACGTGCGCATACCGCTGAATATAAACGGCGGCGCGAAGAATTATCTCACGATCTCCGGCTGCCCGGAGGTGTTCAGCCTCAGCGGATTCGACAGGATAACGCTCGCGGGCGATATCAGGATAAACAAGGCGCTCACAACGAACACCCTCGACCTCGGCGATTCCGGAAATATCATAACCGGCAGCTATGTGTCGGGCAAGCGGACAGTCGCGGCCTCCATAACCGTGAAGAAGCTCCTCACCGGTCAGGCGGGCTCGAGGATCACGTTCTCCGAGAACTTCAAGGCCATTACCCTCAGCGGCGCGGCTTCCGGCTCCATAGCGCTGACGGGTATCAGGATACCCGCGGCAACGCAGATATTCAATGCCCCGAAGTGTGCGCTCGGCGTGTTCGACGTGACGGCTGTGCAGGCAGGCGACGGAAACTACGCGCTGACAAGAACGGGCTCGAAGGTCTGCTGCCAGCCGGCTCTGCTTGACCTCGGAGGCAGGAAGTTCGTGAAGTTCTCCGATATAGCGAACGAGATAGAGACCGACGGAACAGCCGGCGACTATACGATAACGCTCGACGCCGACCTCGACAGCGGCGCGGCACTGAAGTTCCCCAAAGCAGGAACCTACAGCACGATAAGGCTCGACCTCGGCGGCCATAAGCTCACGTTCACCGGCAATGTCTCCCTCACGGGCGATACGGTCATCGAAAACGGCATATTCCGCGCGGAGAAGCTCAATGCCGGAACAAAGGAGTATGAGCTCAGCAAGTACACGATAGCGTCCGCAAAGGACAAGTCGCTGACCGTGACCGGAGTTTCGCTCGGTACGGTAAGCTCGATAGGCCTTGCGACAAGCAGAGTTACCTTAAAGGACGTGACATTCGGCACGCAGGCAGTCAAGCTGACCGCAGACCGGCTCGAACTCGGCAGAATCACGGGCATCGTTGAGTCGATAACGACCAATACGATAAAGACCTTCGGCGATATCACCGTGAAGCTCCTCGAAAAGAAGACCAGCAATGTAAAGACAGGCATGACCGCCGATTCCGGCAGGCTCACCGTGAAGCTCGTCACCGCGGCGGGCGGCGACGCTGCGCTCAAGAAGGGTACCGTGATATTCGGCACATTCAAGGGTGAAAAGTTCGATGTAGATATCGCGGGCGCTTCGCTCGCAAGAGACCCCAAAACGTTCAAGGTAACGGTAAACGTATAAAGGGCACCTCTAAAAACCTCTTGCCGCCCATTCGCACCGCCCTAAAGCCGTCATATTGCACAAATTTTCCTTGACATACGACAGTATGCCTGCGAAAAATTTGTACAATCTGCCGACTTTATGTCGGCACGCCTGAACGACAATAGGTTTTTAGAGGAGCCCTAAAAAAGCCGCACCCGGGTACATCATCCGGGCGCGGCATTTTTCTGCTGCGGGAGGGAACGGGGCGGAAAAAAGGCTGTCAGTCTGTCACCGCGCCTATATCGCGGAGCTGTGAAACGACCTTTTTCACATCGCGCTCGAGAGTCTTGCGCGTGGCGTCGAAGGTCTCGCACATGGCGTCGGTTATCGCCTGTTCGGTCGTGTCCTCGATTGTTCGCGTATGTCCCGCAGGGCAACAAGCTGATGAGCGGTACAGTGCGCGAGGTCGTGAGCTTTGCGGACAGAACGCAGTCCGGAACAGCCGGAGACCGCGCAGTCCTGTCAGATGAGCCTTATCCTGTCACGGCCGGGGTCACGTCCGAAAGCGGAAAGGCACGCGTACGCGATCACGGCGCCGGTGAGCTGTCCGCTCGGCTCCATTGAAGGTATGCGCTGATCGAGGTCACCGTTAATGTACCATGCCGCGAGATCGCTGCTGTCGGTCAGCCGCAGGGTCGAGATATCCTCAAAGGAAACGGCGGTGCATTTCTTCTTTGTGAAGAACAGAAAGCGCCTGTTAGTCACAACGGTGAATTCCTTGCCCTTTGAGAAGATGCCCTGATCGCTGTACACGATGATGCGTTCGTCCGGTATGAGTTCGGAGTTTATACGGCCTCTCACGGCGTTTATCAGACTTGTGTTTTTGGTCTCGGAGGCGATGCCGTCGCCGTTTATAAGGCTTTTAAGGATATGCTCCTCTATCTTTTCCGTCGTTCCGAGCTCGTTCATACAATATATTATCGTATTTATGCACTTTCCGATCTGCTTCTTCTGCATTGCGCCGGAGAGATCGCGCTCGATACGGAATATCTCTTCGTCGAGGCTGTTTCTTTTCTTCGCGATCTTTTCCTCATCTTCGGCTTCCACCTCGAATTTAGAGCCGCAGAACGGACACTCGAGCATATTCTTCGCTCTTGAAAGTTCCAGTCCTCCGCCGCAGTTCGGACATTTTCTGCTTTCCATAAAATTTCACACCTTTCTTATTTCTGAAAATCTTTTAATTTCCGCTTTTTACTGTGCTTTCCGTCTGTTCGCGTTGTGCTTCCAGACGTTCCTGTTCGGGCAGAGCTGTACCGCTTCACGGACGACACTTCTCAGCTTTTCGCTGTCATAAGGGCGCTCTATGAAATCATAGATGTGCCGGCGTATCGCGGTCCCGGCAAAATACGGGTCATCGGTTATCCAGATTATGTGGGTGTCATCGAATCTTCTGCTGTATTCAAGAACAAGCTCCATGCCCTGCGCGCCGTTGAGGGCAACTATCACTATATCGTATTCGTATTCAAAATGATTGTGACCGTTGAGCGGGTCGCGGTAAACATCTATGACCGAGGATTCCGCTTCGAGCAGCCGCTTTATATTATCGTATTCGTTGTTGTCACGGGTAAATATAAGAGCTTCCACCGTGCCGCCTGCCTCCGTTTCCGTAAAACTGTCATAAATGCAGTTTGTATTCAGACGTTATTATATATTATAACCGTGAAAAAGTCAATATGTTTTGCACGAATGTCGCGGTTTTTGCACGAATGTCGATTTTTTTTGTTGACAGACGATTTCCTTTGCGGTATAATCATTATGGAATATTATATGACCGGAGCGTTTTATGAATATAGCAATAATAGATGATATGGAATCGGAGACCGCGGAGTTCAGGGACGCGGCGGAGGAATATGCCGCGCTGAACAGACTTGATATCGGGATACGGTGTTTCGGCAGCGCCGAGGAATTTCTCGCGGATTATACGCCTCTGAAATACACCGTGATAGTATTGGACATATATATGAAGGAAATGACCGGGCTTGAAGCGGCAAAGCTGATAAAAGAGCAGGATAAGGACGCTCTTATCGTGTTCCTGTCATCGAGCAGCGACCATTTCCCGGACGCTCTGCGGCTCCATGCCTACGATTTTATAAACAAGCCCACGGACAAGGAGCGGGTGTTCGGGCTGCTTGACGATATATTCCGTCAGAAGACCGAGGTCTGCAGCAATCTTATATTCACCTGCGGCAAGGAGACCCTGCGTATGCCCTACAGCGTGGTCGCCGCGGTATGCGCGAACGGACATTACTGCGATGTGACCGACGGGAGCGGAACGGTATATAACGCGCACCTCTCCTATTCGTCCGCAGCGGCGTCCCTTTCGGAGGACAGCCGCTTCCTCGAGATAAACCGCGGTGTCATCGTGAATATGGATATGATAACCGAGTTCGACAGGGAGGGCTGCCGGCTGTCGAACGGTATGAGATTTTCCCTGAATATAAGACGGCGCAGGGAGCTTGTGCAGACATGGCAGAATTACACCTTCGCCGTTCTGCGGAACGAAACGATACGGAGAAAATAGCCTATGGAATTATCCGGATTTCTGACAGCTCTGCTGTCAAACTGCGTCGTCATACCCGCGGCGGCGCTGTGTATCGCTCCGATGTGCAATCAGTTCAGATACAGCCTGAAAAAACTTATCCTGAAAACAGCGGCGGTGTGCGTAGTTCTTATAACGGGCGGTTCATTTATCCAGTGCCGGTTCGGGCTTTATCCCAACGCTGTGCTGATACCTATGCTCTTCATATTTTTTATCGCCTATCATCACAGCCTGAAAGTGCATATCAGCCAGTCGGCGGCTGTTTTTTCGTATGTATGCGCCGTGATGTCCGTTTTCGCAAATACCGCGAACGCCTTTGACGCGCTTGCCAATCCGGAGGGGTCGGCTATTGTCCTGACAAAGGAAAACGCCATATTCCAGTTCTGCATCAGTATGATAGGCGCGGCTCTGCTGTTCCTGCCGATGAAGAAGTACGGCAGTTATCTTATCGACAATCTGAAAATTGACCGTATATGGTATATCACGATACTGTTCTCGGGTATAGTGCTCTATGTCGGTATAAGCATGGTGCCGCAGAAATACGAAACGCTGTACACCAACAATGTTTTCCGGATATTCTGGACCTTGCAGATAATGTTCATGGCGTTTGAGATACTGCTTGCGGTCATATTCTATTTCATTGTGAACGGGCTGCTGGGCGCTGCGAAAAACGAAGCCCGCACACGGTTCCTTGAAATGCAGGAGGAGCTGTACATAAAGCAGCAGCGGTATTTCAACGAGACAGCCCGCGCAAGGCATGATTTCAAGCAGATAGTCCGTACTATCGGCGTTATGACCGCCAAGAACGATATGGACGGCCTTAAGAATTACATAAAGAAATATACCGACAGTATGCCCGAGAACGACACCCGGCATTACTGCACGAACAACGCTGTGAACGCCCTGCTCAACCACTATGCCCACGCCGCCGTCACCAACGGCATAGATACGAACTGGGAGATAGACCTTCCCGAAAACACGGGCATCAACGATACCGACCTGTGCATAACTGTCGGGAATATCCTCGACAATGCCGTAACAGCCTGCTGCGGCATGACCGGCGGCGAAAGATATATCAAAATGACGATAAAGGTGCGTAACGGCTCGTACCTCTATATCATCGTCGTCAACTCGTTCGGCGGGAATGTCCGCCGGAAGGATGACCGCTACCTCTCCACAAGCAGAAAGGGAAGCGGCATAGGGCTTTCGTCCGTTTCCAACATCGCGGAGCAGAACGGAGGCACGGCGCATTTCTGCCATAAGGAGAACGAGGTTTTCTCCGAAGTTATGATGAAGGTGTCGAAGAAGCAGTAAAACGCCCGTTATTTAAGTGTTATAAATGTTTTGGCGGTACGTCGCCGGAAGGAGTGTCAGTAAATGAAGAAGTTATCGGCAAAGATGCTTTCCGCCTTTCTGGCGGGAGCCTCGGTCTTGTCCGCGGCAGTTCCCATGTCCGTAAGTGCCGGAGCGAAAAACGGAGTCGCCGTAAACGAAAAGAATTTCCCCGACCCGATATTCAGGGAATGTGTCAGAAAAGCCTTCGACGAGGACGGCAACGGGTATCTTGACAGCGACGAGATATTCCTCGCCCGAAACGTCCACTGCGAGAACCTCGGCGTCCGCTCGATAAAGGGGATAGAGCACTTCCCGTTCCTTACGGGTCTGTGGTGCAAGGGCAACAACCTCACGGAAATGGACCTTTCGCATAATCCGGGACTTGTCGGTATATGGTGTTCGTTCAACGATTTTACCGAGCTTGATTTTTCCGACTGCCCCGATCTTGAATGGGTGTACTGCTTCAACTGCAATCTGAAAACTCTGAATGTCAGGAACAACCCCAAGCTCGCGTATCTGGAGTGCAACGCGAACCCCGAGCTCAAAGAGCTCGACCTCTCACAGAACCGCCTGCTCGAAAATCTCTTCGCGAGCGAATGCGGACTTACTTCCCTCGACCTGTCGAACAATCCCGAGCTCTGTGATCTCACGGCATTCTACAATGATCTCGAATATGTTGACGTTTCAAAAAACACAAAGATGAAAAGGCTCGATATATGGCATAACCCGCGCCTGAAAAATATAGATGTCAGCAATATGAAGGACCTTGAATATCTCAATGTCGCGTGGACGGATATGACAAAGATAGATGTAAGCCATAACCCCAACCTCTGCGAGCTTGTCTGCGGTTACAACAAGAGCGGGAAGCTGAGGAGCATCGACCTTTCCCGCAACCCGGAGCTCTCATACCTCGGAGTCGAATGCAATACCGAGCTTGAAACGCTCGATCTCTCGCATAATCCGAAGCTGTATTACCTCATGGCGTTCGGACTTACGCAGATAGATCATATCGATATAAGCAAAAACTACCGTCTGTGCAGGGCATACAATGACGGAGAATATGTGCATGAGACCGAGAACCTCGGCTATGTATATTCCATGACGCTCGATTACGGCGGGAGCGGTGACCCGTTCGACCAGCTCAGATACTGCGTCGCTTTCGATGACGATACGAAGATAACCGCGAAGTTCAAGGGAAAGAATGTCCCCGACAGCATCACCGATACGAATGACGGTCATTCCGATTCGGAGCGTTTCGTTACGAGATACGGGGCTGTACAGACCTTGTATGAGCTCGCGGGGAAGCCCGCGGTGAGCGGTGCCACGCGGTTTACCGATGTCCCCGCCGACTGCCCTTACGCGGACGCGGTAAGGTGGGGAGAAGTGAACAATATCTGCTTCGGTTACCCCATACTTGCGGAGAACACTTTCTCCGGCAATTCCCCCGTGACAAGACAGGATTTCGGACTTATGGCGCACAGATTCGCGACGTGCATGGGGCTCGGTACTGCCTTTGACTACGGCAGAACGGACTGGTTCGACGATTTCGCGGATATAGATTTCTACGCGTGGGGGCCTTTCACATGGTCGGTGCAGTTCGGAGTTGTCTGGCTTGAAGAAGGCGCAAAAAAATGCTATCCTCACGGCAGGATAACATTCACCGAATTTCAGTCCGGACTCGATAATCTTATGGATCTCGACGAGGCCGCGTCCTATTCCGCGAGAGTCGGCGGAAATTTCGGAGCCGATTACGTCCCGGACGACAATGCCGGAGCTTCGTCGGCGGCAGTCAAAGCGGACAAGGTCGGGCAGAACAGCGTAACGCTTGTCTGGAGCGCTCTTTCCGGCGCGAACGGCTATATTGTACAGATGCTCGATAACGGCAAATGGAAGAACGTCAGAGTCATCAAGGACAGGACAGTAACATCGGCGACCGTAACAGGTCTCAAAGCCGGAACGACGTACACTTACAGAGTGCAGTCATTCACGGTGAAGGACGGCAAGAAGTATTCAAAGGACTACTGCGGAGCGACAGATGTCACGACAAAGCCGTCCCCGGTCAGCAGGTTCAAGGCTGCTGTCAGCGGCAATAAGCTCATACTGAGCTGGAACAGGGTAAAAAGCGCCTCGGGATATCAGCTTCAGATGTACAGAAACGGCAAGTGGCAGGTCATAAAGAATTACAGCTCGGACAGGCGCACCTCACAGACTGTAAAAGGGCTCAAAGCGGGAACATATAAGTTCCGGATACGCACATTTGTAACCGCTGACGGCAAGAGGATATACAGCGGGTACAAGACGATAACCGCGGATCTCAAATAATACCGCGCCGCGTTTCTGACGGTCCGTGTTTCCGCTGCGGCGGAAGACCGGCGTGTCCTGTACATTTTCAGAGCGGATACGGCATTGGAAAGGACGGAGATATCTGTGAAAAAAAGGATCCTTTGTATCCTGCTCGCGGCGGTGATTTGCGTACTGTCGGGGTGCGGAGGCGGCAGCGACAGAGGATATGTTTATTACATCAACTACAAGCCCGAGGCTGATGCCGCGTGGCAGGAGCTCGCGCGGAAATATACCGCGGAGACCGGCGTAAGGGTAAAGGTCGTGACCGCCGCGTCGGGGTCATACGACAATACCCTCAGCGCGCAGATGAACAAGACCGTATGCCCCACGCTCTTCAACTGCTCAAACGCGCAGAGCGTCGGGAACTGGCATGACTACTGCTATGACCTCAGGGGCAGCAGGATATATGAGCTCCTCGAGTCGGACGACCACTGCCTTTACGACGTGGGAGCGTTCGCGCTTTTACAGCAGTATCTCACGAACAGGGACATCGCCTCTGCGCGCAGGAGCGGCAGGAAGGGGGGAGCTGCGGAATGAATAAGTCGGGTACGTTACGCACAGTCATATTCGCGGTGCTTGCCCTGATATGGGTAATACCGATAGGGATCGTACTGTTCAATTCCATAAAGACGAACGACGCCATAAACAGCGGCATATTCACGTTCCCGGACGCCTCCGGATTTTCCGGCGCGGAGAACTACAAGACCGCTCTCACCTTCGGGAACTATCCGTTCCTCGCTTCGTTCGGCTGCAGCGTGCTCATAAGCGTTGTTTCGACAGCGCTCATTATCGTGTGCTGCTCCATGGCAGCGTGGTACATAGTGCGCGTGAACAGTGTGTTTTCAAGGATATTCTATGTCATGTGCCTGTTTTCGATGGCTGTGCCGTTCCAGATGCTGATGTTCACGCTTTCCTCAACGGCATACAAGCTCGGACTCGACAAGCCGTGGACTATACCGGTGGTATATCTCGGCTACGGAGCGGGAATGTCGATATTCATGTTCGCGGGCTTTGTGCGCTCGATACCCTACGATATCGAGGAAGCCGCGATAATCGACGGCTGCGGACCCGTGAGGACATTCTTTCTCGTCGTGTTCCCGATGATGCTGCCGATAGCGGTCTCTGTCGGGATACTTGAGCTTATGTGGATATGGAACGACTATCTTCTGCCGTATCTTGTTCTCGATATCACCGAGTACAGGACGATACCTATCCATGTGCAGTACCTTAAGGGAAGCTACGGGAGCGTCGATCTCGGCGCGTCTCTCGCGGTTATCGTCATGTCGCTGCTTCCGATCGTGATAGTATATGTGTTCTGTCAGAAGTACATCGTCAAGGGCATAGCCGCGGGCGCGGTGAAGGGGTGAAACGCCGCGCCGGCGCATATCGTCATTTATCTTCTCTTCCGGCAGCGCTGCCCATATATTCGAGGCAGAGCATCGTAAGGTCGTCGAACTGCTCCGCGTCACCGACGAAGCTGTCCACGGCGCCGCGGACATTTTTCAGTATCATCTCAGGAGTATTCTCCGGAGCGCTGTTCAGCGCAGTCAGCATACGCTCTGTGCCGAACAGCTTTTTTTCGGCGTTTGTGGCTTCGGGAACGCCGTCTGTATAGAGGAACAGCCTTGAGCCCGGCTCCATCCGCAGCTCATACTGCCTGTACTTTATGCCTTCCACGCCGCCGATGACCAGACCGTGCTTGTCCTTCACAAGCTCAAATCCGCTGCCCGGCCGGTACAGCGCCGGGTACTCATGACCGGCATTCGCGGCGGTGAGTTTTCCCGTGGACAGCTCAAGTATCCCGAGCCAGACCGTTACGAACATTTCTTCACGGTTGTGTGAGCATATCGCGGTATTGGCGTCTGTCAGTATCTGCGCCGGCGATTTGCCGAGCATGGCGTTGTTCGCGAGGATTATTTTTGACGCCATCATGAATAACGCGGCAGGGACGCCTTTTCCGGAAACATCTGCCATTATCATGCACAGGTGGTCGTCATCCGTGAGAAAGAAGTCATAGAAGTCGCCGCCGACCTCCTTGGCTGGGTCCATTGAAGCGTGGATATCGAATTCCGGGCGCTCGGGGAACGCGGGATAGATATTGGGCAGCATATCCGCCTGTATGCTTGCTGCCATGGTGAGCTCGGTCTCGATACGCGAGCTTTCCACCTGCTGCTTCTCGAATTTTTCATTCTGATCCTGAACGATGACGGAGAACATATATACCGCCGCTCCGACAGTGGCGAAGATGATGAACTGTATCCCGTAGAAGAAGCTCTGTATCAGTATCGCCGCAATGGGAGCTATCATATATATCCATAACGCGGTCTTTATGCGCCTGTCCATATTATTTCCGTACCGTATCAGCAGGACGGAGTCTATCCCGAGCATTATAAGCGGGCAGACATTGGAGAGAATGTACAATGACGCGCGATGATACTCGTTGTTTTCATCGAAATAATAGATAAGGCCGGATAAAGCGCCGACGATCAGCAGAACAGCGTGTATGCCCAACAAGACGAACAGCACGGCAGTCAACGGTTTTTCGTATTTTCCGGGCTTTGCGGCGGACAGCACGAGAATGGACATCATATTCGCCATCAGGCCTGCCGTAAGCATTTCCGCAACGGTCACGGCATTCAGCGCGATATGCACCCCGTTCCCCGGCATACCGTCCATGAGCTGTCTTGCCAGATGAGCGGATATGTACATGATTATAAACAGGAAAAATATCTGAAAATACCGCCGCACCTCACGCCGCAGATGAGTGGACGCCGATATCTGAACGGTACAAAGCCCGCACACGCCGATACCCGCGGCTATTCCGAATATATTTATGAGATCGACCGCAGATAAAATAAAGTCCATATATATCACCTTTCATTCCATGCAGTCAGCGTGATGACAGCGCCGCGTTCCCCGGAAAGCTTACTTTCCCGGAGAGCACTGCTGCGCCGGAACTGCCGCTGCTGACAGTAAATATTATACACTTTGCCGGAAGGATTGTCAAGATGCCGCCCGTTTTGCTCCTGCCTGAAACGGCATAATATAAGCGCGGAGCCCGCGCCCCCGATATTGCCTCGGATAGTTTTTATGTTTTTTTTATTCTTTTATGCCATTGATTTTTTTGCCTTAATGTGATATAATGTAAACACGATCGGTTTTCCGATCACCCGGATAAATAACGCTCCGTTCACCGCGAATGTCGGCGGGAAAGACGGGAGCTCCGCGGGCAGAAAGATCCCGCGTGAACGACAGGATAAGATATTCGGGCAGCACTGACTCTGCCTTGAAATATAAAATGAAAGGAAAACGGAAAAATGAAAAAAAACGGAAAAGCTAAAAAAATAATAGCTGCACTGCTTGCGGCTTGTATGCTGCAAACGAGTGCTGTCGGTACGCTGGCAGTGGGAGCGGCTGCTGCCGTGAGCGCCGAAGCGCAGAGCTCGGGGCCTGTTGTTACGGCAGCGGTCAGCGGGGAGACCATAAAGCTCAGATGGACAGAGGTCGCCGGAGCGACAAAGTACAGATTGTACCTGTATGAGAACGGTAAGCTCCACAAGCTCGCCGACAAGAAAGGCTGCTCCGCAACGATAAAAAATCCCGAGGCGGGCAGGGAATACACATTTGCGGTCAGCGCGCGCGTTGACGGCAAGTGGACAAAGGTAACAAAGAATGACCTCGTAAAGATCACGTTCGGGGCAAGCTCCGCGGTCGACGGCAGCGATATGCTCTCGCTCTGGACATCGGACGCAAGAGCGAAGACCGAGCTCATATCCTATATGCAGGCGATAACGACCGAGGGCAGCAAGGATTATATACCGGTCGAGAACCGCATAGCCGTGTTCGACTTTGACGGAACTCTGTTCTGCGAGACAGACCCGAACTACTTCGATTACACGCTGCTCAAATACCGCGTTCTCGAAGACCCCGACTACAAGGACAAGGCTTCTGATTTCGAGAAGGAAGTCGCAAACAAGATCAAGGAACAGAACGAGACCGGCAAGTCCTTCGACGGCCTTGAAGTCGATCACGGTAAAGCAGTAGCGTCCGCGTTCAAGGGAATGACGCTTGACGAGTTCAACTCCTACATACAGAAGTTCAAGAAGCAGGCTATGCCCAGCTATGACGGTATGAAGCGCGGCGAGGGCTTCTACAAGCCCATGCTCCAGATAATCGACTACCTCAGGGCAAATGATTTCACCGTGTATATCGTCAGCGGCACAGACAGATTTATAGTCCGCGGTATCATGTATAACTCCGTTCTCGACCTGCCGAACAGTCAGATAATCGGCTCCGACGAGCTTCTTGTCGCGACCGGTCAGGGCGATACGGACGGACTGAAATACACATTTACCGACAAGGACGAGCTCGTGCTCGGCGGTCAGTTCATCATCAAGAACCTCAAGACCAACAAGGTGACCGTCATAGCGCAGGAGATCGGCGAACAGCCTGTCCTCTCCTTCGGCAACAGCACCGGAGACGCAAGCATGGCCGAATATGTCACCACGAACAACAAGTACAGGAGCCTTGCGTTTATGCTCTGCTGCGATGATACCGAGCGTGAGAACGGCAATACCGAAAAGGCTGACAAAATGTTCTCGCTCTGCGATGAGTTCGATTGGGTGCCTGTTTCGATGAAGAACGACTGGACAACTATCTATGGCGACGGCGTTACATATAAGGGCGCGAAAGAAGAGGCAAAGGCTGCTGCGTGAGCAACGGAAAGATACTCTGAAAGGCCGGTATGGCCGTAAATATTCGCAGCTGTAAATGAAAAAAAGGTCCGGTAAAGCTCAGAAGGCTTTGCCGGACTTTTTCTGTGCGTGCGTTTATGGTACAGGCGAAACTGCCGCTGATGGAACTTATTGCTCCGCGAAGAATACTTTCCCGAGCGTGCCGTCCACGCGTATTTTGTCGCCGGTGCGTATCTGCGCCGAAGCGCTCTGGCAGCTCACGACAGCGGGTATGCCGAGCTCGCGGGCTACTATGACCGCGTGGGACAGCGGAGCTCCCACGTCCGTCACAAGCGCGGATATCTTCGGGAACACTCTGACCCAGCCTATGTTCGCGGCAGGCACGACAAGTATGTCGCCCTGTTCGATCGTGTCGGCGTCGTCGATGTTTTTCAGCACTCTCGCAACGCCCTCGCACTGACCCGCGGAGCCCGCAACGCCGTTTATCACGCGGGCATCGGACTGCTGTGCGGTCTCTCCGAAGCGGTAATAGCCGCCCGGACTGCCCGCCGCCCGCCATTCGTCGGGGGTGAACCGACCGCATATCATGCTCGGGAAGTTCGGCATCGACATCTGTTTTTCGTAGTTTTCACGCCTTACGGGTATCCTGCCGACGCAGGTCTCATTGCCCGAAAGAAGCTCCTTCACCTCGTCTATGTACAGCATGAAGATATCGCCGCCGAGCCCCGTGAGTTCCCCCGCGCGCAGCAGGTATTCGCGTATCAGGCAGAACAGCCTGAGCGCGTCGCTCCTTACGACCTCACGGCTCGCGACCGCAGCGGAGTATTTTTTCAGCATACGGGCGAGCTTTCCGGTCTGCGAGGGATATTTTGCGCCGAACTCCTTTATCGCTTCCTCGCAGCGCTTCTCCTGCGCGGCTTTCATCGCGTAGGCGTCGATGCCCGATTTTTTGTAATCCTCTATGACATTATCGGGGAAGCTCTCGTTCTCATACGGGAAGGGAATGGACAGCTCCATTTCGTCCGCGTCGCGGTGACCGTATTTCACGGTGTATTCTTCCTTTGTCATCTTTCCCGCGATGATATCCGCTATGCCGAGCAGAGGACCGAGGCTTTCGATATTGCCCTCGCCCGAGCAGTCGGACATAAGCCTGTCGGCAAGCTCCGTGCCGCATATCTTTTCGAGCCTGTCTCTCGTCCTGAAAAGCGAGCTCACATCGAGAGCGGTCATTATCGCGGACAGTGAGCCCGCCATGAACGGCTCGCACTCGTTCGTCCAGATACCGAGCAGCTCCTCCTTGCTTTCCGCTTTGCGTATCATTCCAATGACTTCAAGACTTACTTCGGTGAAGCGGCCCTTGAGATTTTTCGGCTTGTATTTTGCGGGCTTCTTCTTGAACGAGTCCTTTATCATTTTGCGGAGGGCGCGGGTCAGTATCTTTCTGTCGTAAGGATAAACGGGTATCTCGGTGTCGGGTATTCCTCCCGCGAGCTCCCTTATCTTGCCGAACGCCTTTTCCTTCTTTACGCCGAACGACATTATCATCGAGCAGAGGCCTGTGATGTTCAGATAGAGCTGTCCGTACACGTTCGAGATCAGCGGTACGCCGATGACCGATGAGATCATATTCACCATTCCGTAGGTCACGGGCGACACGGGGCGCAGGAATATCTCACCGACATTGGTCTTTGACAGCAGAAGCTCGCCGCAGAGCGAGTCGTTTATGTCATAATCGTCGTAGTTGTTGCGGAAAAGCGTGGTTATCGGTCTCGACTGGAGGATATACACCTTTCCGCCCGCGACTGCCCATTCTATATCCTTCGGAACGCCGTCCGAGGCGGCTTTCTTCGCATATCCGCACAGCTTCTTCGCGTAAGGCGCCATTTCCGGGCTGCCGCTGTAGGCGTACTTCACGGTGTCTATCACGAATTCGCCGTCCATGCCCTCGCCGGAGACGAGCTTCTCTCCCGCGCCCCTGACGAAGCTTCCCGTCATTCTGCCGCGGCTGCCGCTTATCGGGTCGACGGTGAAGAGCACGCCCGCGTAGTCCGCGGAGATATACCGCTGAATGACTACCGCTGTGCCGCCCGCCTTTGTGCCGCGTTCCTTCGCGTACACTCCGACACGCTCGTTGTCCGCCGATGCAGCGACGGTAAGGACCGCTTTCTCTATATCTGCGGGCTTCACGTCGAGCACGGTCTCGTATGCCCCCGCGAAGCTGTCCTCGGTGCCGTCCTCTCCGACCGCCGACGACCTTACCGCGTATGTATGATGCCCTGCGGAGAGCTTCTTCACAAGCTCCGCGAGCTCGGCGGAAGCCTCGCTTTTCAGCCTCCCGCCCTCGAACGCCTGTGCTGCGATAACATATCCCGGCGGTACGGGGAGCCCCATGCGCAGCATATTCCCGAGGCTTTCCGCCTTGCCGCCCGCGTCATATCCCGGAGTCAGTGAAGATCTCAGATCAGAAATATACATATTTACTCCCCCAGCAATCTGTCAATGTTTTCATAAACGAATTTTTTCAGCTCATCGTCGTTTTTCAGGTCGATGCCGCAGACATCTTTTATTTCCTCATGCCTGAGCACCGCGAGCTCGTGTATGCTTGAAAGCTCGAATGCTATGAAACGGCACTCGCCCTCGGTCTTGCGGTCTCCGTAATGCTGCTGTATGAACTGCACGCTGGAGCGCTTGTCGCCGATCTTGCGGGTGACGAGCGTGTATTTCGTGAGAGCCTTGCAGTACTTGAAATTCTCGAGCATCAGCTTCATCGAATGATAGTGCAGCTCGGCGAGCTTTTCCTTCGGCGAGAGCGGCCCCTGCGCTATCTCGTTCAGAACGGGCGCGAATACGGGCGCGGTCCTGTACAGCTGCGTGAACACCTCGAACAGGAGCTCCTCGCGCGAACCGAAGCAGTAGTTTATCATCGCGAGGTTCACGCCCGCTTCACGCGTTATCGCGCGCGCGGTCACCTCATTGGGGTCATCGCACTCGGTCATCAGCTTTTCCGCCGCGAGCAGCAGCGCCGCACGGGTCTTTTCAAGATCTCGTTTCATAGTTCCTCCGAAATAGTTAAACGCGTTTAATTAACTTGATTATACACCATATTTTCCTGTTTGTCAAGAGGGAAATGCAAAAAGTGCAGATCTCAATTGCAAAGCCGCGGCAACGGACGGCAAGCTTGACAAATGATGAGGTCCGTGGTATAATAAATACAGCCGAAGAAAAGAGAGACGACATTATCTGTATCGTTGCTGTTGTTGCCCTTGACGATGAAGATAATATAAATGACGCGCTTATATCAGCGCTGACAGAGTGGATCAATGATAATCCCACAGCAGATATTCACCGGATCTCCGAATATCTTTTTTCGTGCATACCCTATTCGGACGAGGCAGCAAGCGAATCGGCCTGACCGGACAGCAGAATAACACAAATACCGCCCCGCACACGAACGCGGAGCGGTATTTTTGTTCCCGGAGATACGACCGGGCGATCTACCGCGTATAGTCCATGAAGTTGAACCCAATGCTCTTGTAGATATCCGGAGCGCCCGGAAGCGAGAACAGATTCGCGAAAATGAGGTTGTAGATATCGTCCCCGAGAAAAACAACGAACAGTGTCACGGCTGTCACCATGAAGACTCTCTTCGGGAGCTTCAGCGCGAGGTAATATACCCCCGGCAGCATGACATAAACGAGGAACAGCCCGAATATCCCGAATACCGTAACGCTGCGCAGACACACAAACCCGTATATGCTCCCGAAGCCGAGTATCTCGGTATCGTAGTCCCAGAATTTCAGCCCGGTGATAAGATATACCCCGAGCCCGGAGAAGAATTCAAGTATGCCGGTGGACACAAAGCTTATGATGAATACGAGCAGCGGCTTTCTCCTGAGCTTTGCGGTCAGAAACCATATCATCAGCGAGCCGTAGGCGTATATGTTTATCCACGGAAGGAAGTTCCCCCCGCGCCAGTAAAATTTATCGAATCCGCCGTTTATCCAGTAGAATATGTATTCATAGACCCAGCCGAAAACACCGCTTATCACGACGACAAGAAATACTATGCCGACGAACAGGCTCCTCTCCGGCTTTATCGCGGCATCGAGATGATCGCTGTAAAATTTCTTCATATATTGCTTCCTTTCAGGTGTGATGCGCCCGGCATTGATCTGCGGCAGGCGTCTTTATTGTGTAATAGGTATCCGGTCACTCGACATCACTCTTTTCGAGCGTGATTATCTGTGTATCCGACGGGGAGTTGATATCCG
>CAMVBT010000004.1 GCA_947165805.1 uncultured Clostridia bacterium | reverse complement strand
AACCGCTCATTTTTCAATACGGAAAATACCCGTTTCCGGAAACGGGCGGCTGACGCGGTGCGGACTCCCGCCGCGCAGCATGAAAAGACCCCTCCGTGCAGCTTAAATTGCAGCCCGGAGGGGTCCTGACGTATTATTGTTTTATTTAATTATCTCGGCCACGATGCTTTTTAAGGTCTTAACCGAAAGCTCCTTGTCGGAATATATCGAATAAGAGTTTTTGCCGTCGTTCCAGGCCGCGCAGTTCACGCCCTTGCCGTTGCCTGTGAGCGTTACGGTGTACACACCGATCTTCTTTTCCCTTACGTTATCGTAGGTGTTGTAGTCGCCGCTTATGTCGTCCGTACCGACTCCCTTGCGTATGCAGATCTGATCTTCGCCATTTGTGTATCTTACATCGACGAGACCTTTCATAGCCTGAATGTAAGTGAGCGTATATTCACCGAGCTTATCGGGAGCGCTGAATTTCACGCCCGCAGCCTTTGCTGCTTCGGCAACTGTCTTGTATTCGCTCCACGGATTTGCTATACCTACCATTATGTCTTCATTCTCCTCGTTTACGGAGTCATCGTCCATATTGCCGAGCTCAAGAGTCTCTATGTCAACGAGCGAAGCCTTGCCTTCGAGGTCCTTGTTGACGATAACGAGAGACCACTTATACGGTGCGCCGGGATATACGGCCTTGCTGCGGCAGAGTACCATATAGTTCGTTCCCGCGACCACCTGACTGCCGAGGTAGGCTGCCGGGGTATATGCCACGCCGGTCAGGCCCTTCATAGCCTTTTTGTATATCTTCTTTACGCTCTTGTTCTTGCCTATGGCGAGCTTGCCGCTGTTTGCGGTGAAGCCGCCGTCGAGCTGCTCACCGATGATCGTCTGGAAGCCCGTGATCTCCGCGTTGCCCTGAAGGTCTTCGTAGATATACATTATCTTTATCTCCGGCTGCGCACCGGGATAAACGACTGTCGAGCGGCAGAGCACCGCGTAGTTCATACCCGCGACCACCTGCGTTCCGAGAAGAGCTATCGGCTGATAATCAACTCCCGCGAGCCCCGCCGTAGCCTTTTTGAAGGCTGCCTTTGCTTCCTTGTTCGCACTGAGCGAGATGTTCTTTTCCGCATTTACCGACCAGCCGCCGGCAAGGGGCTCGTCCGCGAAGGTATCCTCGACAACTGTGTCGGGCGTGGCTTCCGCAAAGGACGCAAATGTTGTGCAGGACATGGCTGCTATTACCGCGAGGATCGCTGCTGTTGTTCTTAATGTCTTTTTCATGATGTTTTTCTCCTTTTGATGTATTATCCTGAATTTGATCTTGCAGTGGTTTTACTGCCTTTCACCTATAAAGACGGCATTTTTTTCGTGAGGTCACATATTCCGGAAAATTATTTTACATTTTTTATTATCTCCTCCATTTCTGCCTGAGTGATGCCCGAATTTACCGCCATTACGGAGTAAGCATACGTTCCGTCGGTCCATACCGCGAGCGATATCTTGCCGCCGTTTCCTTTCATCGTGACTTTATAGTCTCCGACTGCGGCTTCCTTTGTTCCGGCGTATTCGTTATAATCGCCGCTCGGGTCGTCGGTGCCTTTGGCCTTGCGTATGACGTATTCGTCTTCGCCGGAGCCGTTCAGATACGTTACATCGATCAGATCGCCGAATATCACGGAAACTCTTCTGTCCGTAAAGCCCCCGACGCTGTCGGGAACGGACATCTTTATGCCGGAAGCCTTTACCGCTTCTTCAAGTGTCTCATAATCCTCGAAGGGGCTTACCGCCTGTGCAAGATCGGGTACTTCGTCCGTTGTTTCCGTCGCAGTCGTTGTCGGAGCGGAAGGCGCGGTCTGTGGCGGCTCGTTCACACCTATTCTGTTATTCATGTTCAAAACGAATATCCCTATCCCGACAACAAGCACGGCAGCCGCGGCTATTCCCGCGTATTTCGTCCATGCCGTGAAGCGGAGCGCCTTCTTCTTTTCCGACGGCGCGGCTTCATCTATATAAATATCGTCGATATCGCCTATCGCGCGCATTACCCTCATTTCCTTCATACCGCTATCCCCTCGCTTTCAAGGTATTCTCTGAGCTTCTCACGTGTGCGGAGCAGGCTCATTTTCACTTTGCTCTTCCCGAAACCGTAGTCCTGCGCTATCTCCTCGACGGAACCCGCGTACCAGTAGCGCCGAACGAATATTTTTCGGCTGTCCTCCGGCAGAGTGCCGAGAAACGCGTTTATCGCGCCGCGCAGCTCCGAATCGTCGCTTATCTTCTCAACATCGCTGTTCGGGTCGGGTATCACCTCGGCCAGCTCGTCAAGTATCGCTTCGGTGCTGTTTATGTCGCGCTTTCTGCGGTGCATCTTCTCATACATATCCAGCGCGAGATTTCTCGCTATCCTGCCGAGAAACGCGCGCAGGTTGTCCGGCTTCTTCGGAGGTATCATGTTCCATGTCTTCATATATGTATCGTTCTTGCACTCCTCGCTGTCCTCGCTGCTGCGAAGTATATTGTTTGCGACTGTAAGACAGTATCTGCCGTATTTTATGTCCGTTTCGGCTATCGCGCTTTCATTCCTCGCGAAATACAGCTCTATTATCTGTTCGTCCTGCATTTTGTCCCTCCGCTTGGTGTAAAATATCTCTCTTCACTATAACAGACGGTGTTCTGCACCGAAAGGTCACATTTTTCCGCTGATTTTTTCCGGATATTAAGCGTAACCGTATTTTTTTCTGTTGCATACAAAGAAGAATACGGTCAGCGCGACCGAGAGCACTTCGGTAGCCACGACAGCCGACCATATCCCGATGATCCCGAAAAACAGCGGCAGCACAAGCACGGCGATTATCTCAAATACAAGCGTCCGGCAGAACGATATCACCGCCGAAACAAGGCCGTTGTTGAGAGCCGTGAAAAATCCCGAGCCGAATATCGAGAAGCCGCAAAGTATGAACGACAGCGAGCATATCATGAGCCCCTGCACCGTCATTTCGAGCAGATCCGCGTCATAGCCGACAAATATCATAGCTAAGGGCCTTGCCGCGAGCTCCGCGGATACGGTAAGAAACGCCCCGAGAGTTCCTATGATAACGACGCTTTTCCCGAACAGATTTTTCAGCTCGTCGGTGTCGCCGGCTCCGTAGTGAAAGCCGACTATCGGCGCGCTGCCTATCGAAAAACCTATGAATATCGCGATAAATATGAAATTGATGTACATGATGATGCCGTAAGCGGAAACTCCGTCCTCTCCGGCTATGTTCATCAGCTGGAAGTTATATACCATGCTCACTATCGACATCGAGATGTTCGTCATGAACTCCGACGAACCGTTGGTGCAGGCTTTTAATATCACTCTTCTGTCGATGCTTGTCCGGCAGAGCCGCAGACTGCTTTTGTTCGGGACAATGAAATATATCAGCGGCACAAAACCGCCCACGCCCTGTGCTATCGCGGTAGCGGCGGCGGCTCCCGTTATGCCCCACCCGAATACCGCCATGAAAAGCCAGTCAAGGAGCATATTTGAAACTCCCGCCGATATCGTCACCACAAGTCCCATAGTCGGCTTTCCCGCGGTTATCAGAAAGCTCTGAAAAACATTCTGGAGCATGAACGGAACAAGAGAGAGCAGAATTATCCTGCCATAAGCGATGCAGTTTGGCAGCATATCCTCCGAGGCACCGAGGAAACGCGATACCGGCTCGAGCAGCAGCTGCCCGAGAAGCGTGAATACCGCGCCCGTCCCGATAATGATATATACAAGGAGCGAGAATATACGGTTCGCTTTCCGGGCGTCGCCCTCGCCGAACGTCTTGGCGGTAAGCGCGCTTCCTCCCGCGCCGATCATGAATCCTACGGCGCCGAGTATCATCAGAAAAGGTATTATCAGATTTATCGAAGCGAACTGAGTTTTCCCGACATAGTTGGAAACGAAAAATCCGTCAACAACGCCGTAAACGGAAGTGAACACCATCATTGCCACCGACGGGAGCGTGAAAAGTATGAGCCTGCCGTAAGTGAAGTGATCCGATAACTGTATCTTCATAGCGCCTTTATCCTTTCGGCAAATTCTGTCATATAGCGCCTGTTGAAGGATAAAAACTGCTCTTTTTCGGCATCCGTCCACTGCGCGAATATATCGTTCTCGACAGCTATGATACGGCCAGCTGTATTCGCGGCAAGCTCCTCCCCGCTGTCGGTGAGCAGCACCCTGACATTTCTTCCGTCGCCCTTTTCCAGCCCGACAAGCCCCTTATTCCGCATCTTATGAAGCGCGGAATTTACGGTCGATCTCGTTATCCCCGTCTTTCTGTAAAGACTGCTCTGGTTGCAGCTGCCTCCCCCGATCAGTATCACATAAAGTATCCGAAGCTCGGTATCGGTTATACAGAGCTTTACCGCGGCTTCACGGTACAGTCCGTCGATAGTGCTTTCTATGTTTATGAATTCCGGTATTATGCTTTCCATTGACTGCTCCTTTTGTCCGATTTCGTACATTGATATTATAATACTATATCGTTCATTTGTCAACAGCCAAAAATAAAAAACGCGCCGCCCGGATCGCTTTTCTCATCAACAATACGACGTCGATAATAAATGTTCCGAAACCACGCGTCAGGTTAATACACGAAATATAGAAGCAGCAGGCGATCGGCAACGCACTGCCTGCCGATCTCTGTATTGCCGTTACACATCATTCGCCGTGCCTTTATTTATCTATTGTAGACCGCCGCAAATACGATACCGGCTATCAGGCAAAGCGCGGACACACCGAGCAGGATAAGCCCTGTGCTGTCATCGCTCCGCGAGCCGCCGTTCATCTGCGGGAAACTGCCGGACTGCGACCGTTCTCCGGGTCTGTCCGAAGCGTTGTTCCCGGCAGGCTTCTCCTTGGTTTTGTCAGTGTCGGTCTGCTCCGGTGAAGCGGCTTCGGCGCTATCCCCGGAAGTCGTCGTTTCATCGGGGCGCCCGCCCGGAGGAGAAATGCCCTCGGGCATATTGCCCCCGCCGAAGTTCCCGCCGCCGAACTGCGACGGGTCGAAGCTCATTGACATATCTCCGGCCGCTTCCTGCGTTCCGCTCTGCTCGTCGGAAGGAGCTGTCTTGCTCCTGCTGTTGCCGCCGCGTCCGGATCCGCCCTTGTCACCGCCGCCGAATCCGCCGCCGTTGTTCATCGAGCCCATATCGGAGATAACGAGATCGCCCGTGTCGATGAGCGCGGAGCTGTCTGCTTTCTGCCCGTCGGAGGTCGAGGGGATAGTGCCGTCGAGCTGCCCCTTGACGCTCTCGGCGCGCAGCGTGCAGAACGACTTTATAGCCGCCACGCCCTTCTGAAATTCCTCATAGGTGCAGAATTTCGTCGGGTCCTTCTGCACATAGCTGTCTATCAGCGCCGCGGTATCGTCGATCAGCTTTCCGAGGTCGACGCTGTTGATGAACTCGCTGAACAGCTCATGATACAGCTCGGTGTATTCCTCACTGTCGAATATCCACGCTATCATCGGTCGGTCGCTCATGCCGCCGGAAACAGGCGTGTCTATCGGGGCGTTGACTACCGACGACGCGTCGGAGCCGCTGAACGAACCGAACGCGAGGTTATAGTCCCACGGTATCATCGAGAGCTGCCCGTCCTTTTCGTACAGGTAGTAGTTGTGTATCATCTGCCCTGTGTAGCTGTCGCCGTTTTGCAGGAACTCATGAACGACGAAGTATCTGATGACCTCATCGACATCGACGGTGTTTTCGATGTCCGTCTGCTCGGAAAGGTTCTTGAGCGCGTTTATCAGGCGCTTTTTATCGGCCTTGCTCACATCGGTCTTGGCGTTGCCGAAAATGTTGGAGTAGCTGTCGGGGTCGTCGTCGATGTATTTGAGCTTGACGTCGTCGCTGCCCATTCCGAAGCCGCCGCCGAAGCCTCCGAATCCGCCGCCTCCGAATCCGCCGAAACCGCCTTTATCGCGGGAGCCGCGGTTTTCTTTATTGTAGGTCGTTTCGCTGTCGGAGCTGTCCGGGCGTTCAAAGCCATCGGGCATATTGCTCGGGTCGAACTGCGGCATCTCACCGCCGAAGTCGGGCACAGAGAACGCCGTGCCGCTCTGATCGGAACTTTCCGCGCTGTCGGAGCTTTCACTGTTATCGGTATTTTCCTTGATGAAATCGGTCATGCTGAAATCCTTGCCGTTTCCGGGACCTCCGCCGCCGAAGCTCATACTGTCGGGCTTGTACAGCTCGCCGTAGTCGTTGCCGTAATTACGCTGCAGGAAGGTGTCCTCAACGGCTTCGACCGCGAGATAAAGTCCCCAGTCCTCGCCGTTCACCGTGAGGTAAACGAAGCTGCACAGCGGCGCGTCCGCGCCGAACTCATTCATCAGCGTGTAGGCGATGTAGTCCTTCATATAGGTGTTGTCCTGAATGATGTTGTTCAGGCACAGCTTGTCGAGCCCGTGGTATGTCTTTGTACTGTCGTACTGGTCGAACTCGATCTTGAAGCTGTAGCGGCTGCTGTTCATGTTCTTCACGGAGCTCAGCGAGGTGTTGCCCTTGCCGCGTATGCCGACATTCCGGACAGCTTCGCCGTCTATTATCACGCTGCAGACCGTGTATTCCTCGCTCTCGCAGGTCGAGAGGAACGAATCCCAGTCGTCTATCACGATGTCGAGGGTGTGGACTCTGGAATTGTCGAAAAGGCGGTTCTCATAGCCGATATTATGCGCCGCCGCTTCAATGCCGAACGCCTGTCCGTTGCAGAAAAGTATGGCGATAACAAGCGTCAGTACCACCGCGACAATACATATTTTGTCTATGCTTCTGTGTGTTGACATAGTCTCACGCCCTTAACCCATATATTCGCCGTTGTAGCTTACAAGCACCGCGCTCTGAACGCCGTCCATATCCGCGAGAGCATTCACGAAATCGGTGTTGTCGTCCTTTAAGCGCACCTCGACATTCAGCTCAACAAAGCCTTTCTGCGCGGTCTTGCTCTTAACTACGCATCTGTCGGTCCTGCCGTCGAGGAAGGACTTCGCCTTTGTCTCGCTATCGTGTCCGTCGCAGCGGATAACCACGATGTACGGGTTTTTGTGGGATTTGCGGTTCACGAACACCAGCAGGATAACACCGATGATGACGCTGCCGATTATCGCGAGCGGTATCATTCCCGCCGCAAGGACTATGCCGACGCCGATAGACCAGAACAGGAACGCTATATCGAGCGGTTCCTTTATCGCGGTGCGGAAACGCACGATGGACAGCGCACCGACCATACCGAGGGAAAGCACGACGTTACTCGTCACCGCGAGGATAACTACCGTGGTTATCATCGTCATAGCGATAAGCGATGTCCCGAAGCTCGATGAATACATCACGCCGGAATAAGTCTTTTTATAGACGAGAAAAATGAACATACCGATGCCGAACGCGAGCACAAGCGCGATAGCCATATCGAGTATGCTCACGCTTGTGATGTTTTCCAAAAAGCTTGATTTGAAAATGTCGTTGAATGTCATAATATTGAACTCCTTTATTTTTTAGCAATATATTCTGCAAGCCGCGTATTTTGAGAACGCGCCCTCGCGGGTGTCCGTGAGATGCACCGCGTCGCGTATTATGTCGGGCAGGAAGCCGTCCCACTTGACTTCGAGTATCATAGAGTCAGATACCGGAACTGTCACGCAGTCGGGATCAAGAAAATCCGTACATCGCATACCGCTCCTGATGTTGTAGTCGAGCGTTACGCGGACATTCCCCGCCGGGTAGATGAACGGTTCGCGGGTGTAGTCAACTATCGTTTTCGGTGCTATGCCCTGTGTGCGCATTTTCGAGTACAGCTCGCGTATCAGCTTATGCTCCGACTCATACATCCATTCTATGCTGCCGTCAACTATCGACTGCGCCTGTTCGCGGGTCAGCGGAGCGCTCTGCTTGTTCCCGAGACTGTCTATCTTGCTTTTCTTTTCAAGATGAATGACCGAGGTGTCGCCGTTATAGTACCTTATGCGGAATTTCTCGCGGAGCGGCGCACCGTTTATTTTTTCACGCAGAGCTTTGTCCGACAGATCGTCGAAATACAGGCTCCGTATAAAGTATTTACCGTCAACGGCGTGCGGGTCGGGGTATGCGACAGCCCGCAGTCTGTGCCGCAGTATTAGCATATCGGAGTAGTCTATCTCGTGCTTTATCTCGTGTCTTAAATTCATATTTTCACCTCTTTCGGGTCGCTTTCGCAATATTTACTGCAAGATCAGGTAAAGATCTGTATCTTGTCTGTTATTATATAGCGTGAACCTAAAATCAACTTAAAATTTCAGAAAAAAGTATCTGTTGCAAAAGTCTAAATACGGTGATACAATAGTATCGGAGATCGCACTTTGGTAATATCTGCCCGGATAAAGCGTCCCGCCTCCGGAAACGCAAAAAGCCCGCAGGCACCGCTGTTTCGGGTGCTTGCGAGCATTTTTATATTGTTGAAAAGAAGACAGAAAGACGGGGCTGTCCCGCCGCGCGTCATTAAGAACCGGCAGTTCCCGCGTATTTTGTCGGGTCATTTTGCCGCTCTGCGCAGATATATGGAAAAGCAGGTTTCTTCCGCATATCTTATTCCGGCATAAACTCCATTACCTCGTCGTCGCTGTCATCTGCGGGCTGCGTTCCGGACGACAGACCCGCGGAGCTGATGACCGAGAGCACTTTTCTGTATTTTTCGACCAGTTCGCCGTGCTTTTCGTTCACAAACGCGGTATCACCCTCATTTGCCGCTTTTTCGAGCTCCGCGGCAGCCGCGGATAATTCCGACGCTCCTATCGTGCGCGAGGTGCTTTTCAGGGAATGTACCTTTATGGCATACATTTTCATGTCGCCCGAGCCGAGCGCTTCGTTCAGTATGTTCACCGCGTTTCCGGAGTTTGCCGGGAAGCTGCCCAGCATTTCCCGGTAGAACTCGTCGCTGCCGCCGCAGTAGGTCAGAGCTTCGCGGGTGTCTATGCCGCCGGCCTCAAGCATTCTGTACATCTCATCGGCGGTATTGCTTTCCTCATTTCCGGCAGGCTCGAATTCCATTATCTCATCGGAAGCTTCCGGCTGTTTCTTTTCCGTCCTGCTCCTGTAGCTTACCTTCTCCGGCGGGAGGTATCTGCCGAGTATGTTTTCGAGCGACCTTACCTCGATAGGCTTCGACAGATAGTCGTCAAAGCCGGACTTTATATACGCCTCGCGCGCACCGACGACCGCGTTCGCCGTCAGGACTATGACGGGGCAGCCCTGCGGCAGAAGGCCCTGCTCCTTTGCCTTTTTCAGCGTTTCTATGCCGTCCATTTCCGGCATCATGTGGTCGAGCATTATCAGGTCGTAGGTGTTTTCTTTCAGCTTCTCGAGCGCTTCGGCACCCGAAAGGACGAGCTCCGGTCTGAAACCGTTCAGCTTCATGAGATTTCCGGCTACTTTCAGGTTCATGTCATTGTCGTCGACAACAAGTATCTTCGCATCGGGAGCATACAGGTACTTATCGTTCTCCTCATGCTCGAACGCTTCCTTTGCCCTTATCTCATAGTCACCGATAGGCTGGGCGTCGATTATGCCCTGCTTCACCTCGAACGCGAACTCCGAGCCCTCGCCGTAAACGCTGTGCACTTCGAGCTTCGAGCCCATCATATCGAGCAGCCTGTTCACGATAGCCATACCGAGTCCCGTACCCTCGATAGTGCGGTTCCTGTCTTCCTCCAGACGCGTGAACGACTCGAACAGCCTGCCCATATCCTCCTGCTTTATACCTATGCCCGTGTCCTTTACACGCACGCACAGAGCTATGGTATTGTCGCCGGTCCGCTTTCCGCCGATATAGAGATCGACGCGGCCTTTCTTCGTGTATTTTACCGCGTTTGTGAGCAGGTTTACGGCCACCTGCGAAACTCTCATATCGTCGCCGTAAAGCGAGGCCGGAAGCGTGCTGTCGATATGCGCCTCAAACACGAGCCCCTTGTCGGAGGCTCTTTTTGATATCGAGTTTATGACGTTTTCTATCATAGACGCGGTATCGTATTTTATCGGGATTATCTCCATTTTTCCCTCCTCGATCTTCGAGAAGTCGAGAATGGAATTTATAAGCCCGAGCAGATTCTTTCCGGCGGAATGTATATTGCAGGCGTATTCCCTTACGGACGCGTCGGAGGATTCGCGCAGTATCATCTCGTTCATGCCGAGCACCGCGTTTATGGGCGTTCTTATCTCATGCGACATCTGCGCTAAAAATCTCGATTTTGCCTTTTCCGCGGCGACCGCTCTTTCGGCGGTGCGGGTGAGCTTCTCGTTCGCTTCCTCCTGCCATTTCGCGAATCTGTTTATCATAGCCGCGACACCGATGACCGAAGCTGCGATAAGAAGCAGGAACACGCTCACAACGACAAGCACGGTGCCGTAGATGCTCCACCAGCTCTGCACGACCACAACGGTGAAGCCCGAAAGCTCGCTCTTCTCGGTATGGCACACCGTGAACCGCCCGTCGTGGTCGCGCATCATGAGCGCCTGTCCGTTGTGGTAGGCGTCGGCGTATTCGGTATCCTCGATATTCACGCTGTTTGTCGTGCTTATCTGATATTCCTCGAACGGGTGGTTGATGATAGTTCCGTCCATATCGACCATGAACGCGTAGCTCTCCGACGTGTAGCTGTTGTCGAGCACGTCTATGAGCTTGTCGAGCAGGCAGTCTATGGCGAATATGCCGAGGAACTGCCCGTCAGCCGAATACACGCACCGTGAGAAGGTTATGCAGTAAAGCCCCGTCTGCGCGTCGAAGTACGGCGCGGAGATGCTGTAGCCGCTTCCCGAGCGCTCGGTGTCTATGTACCACTGACGCTCCTCGACGTGATAGTCGGGCTCCGGCACCCAGCCGTTGTTCATTATAATGGCGTGCTCCTTGTTGTAGGGGTTCGCCATATAAGCGAACGTCATTTCGTTGTAATTCTTCGCGATATCGTCGAGCCACTTGACCGCTGCGTCATAGTCGCTGAGGACGGCAGGGTCCGCGGCAATGACGTCCGAGAACATACCGAGTATGCTCTGCTTCTGGAGCATCCACTGGGTCACTTCTGCGTTATACCGCTGTGCTTTCCGGCTCACGCGCTCGGTGCCCCAGTTGAAGGTCATAACGAGACACAGCGACAGTCCGATCAGCGAAGCCGCCGTGAATATCCCTATGATACCGCCGCGGATATATCTTGTCGAAACGGAGCGCTTCTTTCTTTTTCCCTTCGTATCGCCGTCGTGACCGCTTATGTTCTCCTTCATTATGCGCGAGTACGAGAAAAGATTATCGAGCCTTTCCTGGAGCAGTTTTCCCGCGTCGAGTATCTCTCTTACCGTGGCCTGCGCATTGCCGTCGCTTTGCTTGAGATAGCTGTCGCTTATGCCGATTATCTCCTGAAGCGGTATGTTTATGTCTCCCGAAAGCCCCGCGATAAAGCTCTCGGTCGATGCAAGCGTCTTTTCGGCCTTTTCCTGATTGTTGACGCTTACCAGATAGAACGCGATGACGACCGTCACCATCATGAAATCTATCGTTCCGAGCATGAGCATCTGATCTGTTATGTCGGTGTACAGCGTGCCGTAATCGACGACAAGAATGAGCTTCCAGCCGTTTTCGGTCTCGCTGTCGAATACTATCTTTTCGGCACCGTCTACATTTGTGCGGAAGCTGCGGTGCGCTCTCGAGGCCTTCACTCTGTCGAAGACGTCGGAATACTGCCGGAGCACATCGTAAAGCTTCTCGCCCTGATACGCTTCATCGGAGCAGCCCACGACGATGCCGCTGTCGGTGACGATCATCGCGAACTGATCCTCGCTCTCACCCATTCTGCCGACTATATCCTGCACCTTCGAGAGCGTGTAGTCCATAGCCGCGACCGTATCGCCGTCGGAGAGAAGGTACGAGAAGGTGTAGCACAGGTTCCCCGTATCCGCGTCGATGTACGGCTCGGAAATAAAGGCCTGACCCGGTGTACGCTTCGCGCCGAGATACCATACGCGCTCGACGGCGTGGTATTCCTCCGGCATATCGAAATCGGGGATTATCGCCCAGTCCGACGATGCGGCATACACGTTGAAACAGCTCCCGCCGCTCAGGTCGGAATAATATGTGATCTGCTCCCTGATGAATTTTTCGATCCCGTCGGGATCCGCGAAGCTGCGCAGGAGCTGTTCAAGTCCCATAGAGTAGCGCAGCAGGGAATTTTCGGCTTCGGAGAGCGTCTGCTGCATCTCGCCTTTAAGGTTGTTGAGCTGCACCTCGCCTATCTTGTCGGTCTGTGAACTGCCCGTGTTGTAGATGATAGTTATGTTCATCACAATGACGGCGGAGAAGATGAGCGCGATTATGACGATGAAGCTCTTGCTTATCCTGCCGCTTGTTTTTCTGCCGTCGGAAGTGACCTTTCCCTCAAGGAACATCAGGAAGCAAAGCATACCGACGCTCTCGAAGAAAAGCTCCACGTTCACGCTGAACAATCCCTGTATGACTATTCCCGATATGACGATGAACAGAATGATAAGCATAGCCGAGCTGTCCATTTTTGACATTCTGTTCTTGCTGAGGATAAAATACAGCAGCCCGGCAAGCACATAAAGCCCCGCGCAGACATACAGCACCACGATGCCGCATCCTCTCGCGTAGGCTCCGTCCTCGTCGATAAAGTAGATGAACCTTGTGAACGGGTTTGCGATAACAAAAGCCTCGGCTATCAGAAAGGGAAGTGTGAACACAATGAAAAAGCCCTTGCCCTTGTTTTCGGCAGCCCCGGTGAAATCAATGATATAAAGCGCGAACAGTGCGGGCAGGAAGTTGTGCGCAAGGAAATATATCTCGTTGGCGATATCGACAAGCAATCCCATACTGCTCTCGGCAGCTATGCCCAGCACGTCCGATACCGCCGATATCATAAGGAATATCAGCAGGAAAGTATATATGAAACGTCTGTTTTTCAGCTTATCTGTCCAGCCCGCCGGAAACAGCGGGCGTTCGCCGGAGCTGCTCCTGAGACTGTCCACAAGACAGAAAAGGCATATTACAAATGCCGATATTTCCAGTACGAACTCATTCATTTGCCGATTTATCCTTCTTTCACGCTTATTTAGGCATAAACTCCATTATCTCGTCGTCGTCGTCCGGCTCGGGGATCGTCTCGCCCGATACCGCGGAAGATATCGCGCCGACTGTCTTGCGGTATTCTTCGAGCAGTCCCTCGTGCTCATTCCGTACAAGCTCCGTGTCACCCGAGTCAGCGGCTTTTTCGAGCATAGCCGCCGTTTCGGATATCTTCACCGCGCCTATCGTCTTTGACGTGCTTTTCAGCGAATGTACAAGCGTCGCGTAGCCTTTCATATCGCCCGCGCCGTAGTACTCGCGCATCTTCGCTGACTTTTCGTCCGCGCTTTTCGCGTATTCCGACAGCAGGGTAAGATAGAGCTGCGTGCTGTTCTGGCAGTATATGAGCCCCTGCGCGGTATCTATGCCCGCCGCGTTCAGCGCGCCATACAGGGTGCCGGTCTCCGCCGGAGATGCCGCGGTCTGCTGTTCGTCATCTCCGGAAACGGGAATGACCTTTTCCTGCGGCAGATACTTCATAAGCATATTTTTCAGCTCGCGGCTGTCTATCGGCTTGGAGATGTAGTCGGTGAAACCTTCCCTGACATAGCGCTCTCGCGCGCCGGATATCGCGTCGGCGGTAAGACATATCACGGGCGTGTCCGCGCATCTCTCCATGCCGCGCAGACAGTGCAGAGTCGCGGTGCCGTCCATTTCGGGCATACGCTGGTCGAGCAGTATGACATCGTAGCTGTTAGCGGCGGCAAGCTCCAGAGCCTTAGCGCCGCTCTCCGCCGTGTCGGACTTTATCCCGGTATCCGCGAGAAGCCCCACCGCGACGGTAAGGTTCATCCGCGTATCATCGACTATGAGGATATTCGCGTCGGGCGCGCGGAATATGTAGTCGGAAGCCGCATTCTCCTCTATGCTCTTTTCAAATTTTGTGCGGAAATTCCCGATAGGCTCCGGCGAAACTATCTTCTGCGGTATGCGTATCGTGAACACCGAGCCTTCGCCGTATTCGCTCTCTACGCTTATCGTTCCGTTCATCATCGCGAGCAGGCGGTGCGTTATCGAAAGCCCGAGTCCCGTACCCTCTACCGTGCTGTTGCGTTCGAGCTCCATTCTCTCGAACTTCTCAAATATCCTGCCGAGGTCTTCTTTCTTTATGCCGATGCCCGTGTCCTTTACGGTGATTATCAGCTCGAGCGTTTTTCCCGCCTCATAGGCTTCCTTGCCGCCGCCGTAGACCGAAAGAGTCACCGAGCCCTTGTCCGTGTATTTAACGGCGTTGCCGAGTATGTTGGAGATTATCTGCCTTATGCGCACCTCGTCGCCATAAAGCCGGTCGGGCAGATCGGCGTCGGTGCTCACCCGGTATTCAAGCCCCTTGTCCTTCGCGCGGAACAGTATCGTATTGCTCACATCGTTGAGCACCGAGCTCAGCATATACTCGCGTTCGGTTATGTCGAACTTTCCGGCTTCTATCTTTGAAAAATCGAGTATGTCGTTTATTATCGCAAGCAGATTGTTCCCGGCGCTCTCGATATTCGCCGAATAGCCCGTTATATCCGCGAACGCCTTATCATGGCTGTCCGGCGGGAGCCTGCGCGCTCTGAGGCTCTCGCGCATTATCATCTTGTTCATACCGAGCACCGCGTTTATCGGAGTGCGTATCTCGTGGCTCATATTCGCGAGGAACTCGCTCTTTGCGGCGTTCGACTGCTCCGCTGCGCGTCTTGCTTCGCGCAGGCTGTTGTTTTCGGCTATCTTCTGCTCGAAATTGACCACAAGTATGACCACTATCGCGAAAGTAACGAGTACGATAGATGTCAGGAACAGTATCACGGGAATGATGTCATAGACGCTCGTTTCCTCGGAGAACCCGGACACGCCCTCGGAAAGGACATCTCTTATCCAGCTCCCGAGCATTACCCCGCCGACCGAGCCTATCAGAACTATCGCAAAATAAGAGACCTTGATTATGTTCTGTATCCCCTTGCTTATGTGCATTTCCGCGCTTTCGCCGCTATGCCTGTATGTCCGTCCTATTGCCGCTGTTATCAGCAGGAACACCGCACATTCGATAAATGTGAACGGGTAGTAAAGATCATACACCCAGCCATCGAAGCAGGTGGATGTCCACATACCGAATTCACAGGTGATGCAGAGCAGGACAGCCGCCGCGATAAGGGGAGGTTCTGCTACGTTCTTACGGTTTTTCAGATACCACATAATGCTCTGCAGACACAGACACGCCACGGCCGTGCATACCGTGACCTGATAAACAGAGTTCACTATGCCGCCGAAATCGAGATACAGCGTGAGCTGCCATATATTGAGAGGTATCGGCAGCAGCATGACAGGGTGGAAATACCGGCGTTCTTCCCTGCTTTTTGTATGCAGCAGCAGAAGTATAAAAAGAAAGAATGACATATTCCAGCCGAAGTTCGTAAGGATATCGGAAACGACAGGCTGCTCGCCCATTATGACAAGATGCGCCGTCCAGAAATAGCTGCTCAGGAAATAGCCGATGAAAATGCCGACGGAGGCGAGCCATGCGCGCTCCTTGCTGCCTACATAGCAGAAGAGCGAGATAAGCAGAGCGGTCAGCACCGTAAGAAAATGCAGTATATTTTCGAGATAATCAATAAGCACAGCACCACACCTCACTTCTCATGCATATTATAGTCCGTGTCGTCATCTATCATTTTCAGCATTATATCCGCGAATACCGGATCGAACTGAGTTCCCCTGCCGTTTTCGATCTCTTTTCTCACGGCAGACTGCGGGAGTATCTCACGGTAGCTGCGGTGGCTGGTCATTGCGTCGTAAGCGTCCCCGACGGCTATGATGCGGGCCTCCTCGGGTATGGCGTCCCCGGCGAGGCCGTCGGGATAGCCTCTGCCGTCATGGCGCTCATGGTGCCAGCGCGCACCGGTCATCAGCTTCGGCATCTCCTGTATCTTTTCGAGGATATGATAACCCATATCCGGGTGCTTCTTTATTATCGCGAACTCCTCGTCCGTAAGTCTGCCGGGCTTGTTTATCACCGCGTCCGGCACGCCTATCTTGCCGACATCGTGGAGCAGTCCCATCATATATATCTCGTCCTGACGCTTTTCGTCATAACCGTACCGCCGTGCGATCTCCCGCGAGTAATACGCCACGCGTCCCGAATGACCGTTCGTGTACTTGTCCTTTGCATCGATAGCTTCCGCGAGCGTCTGAACGACGTGGATAGAAAGGCTCTCGTTCTCTTTTGCCCTTTTCTCGGCTTCCTCCGTCTTTTTCGCGACCTCCGCAGAGAGATCGCGCTGGAGCCGTACAAGCTCGATGGTGTGCTTTACGCGCAGAACAAGAACGTCCGCGACGAACGGCTTTTTGATGAAGTCCATAGCTCCGAGCTGAAGGCCCTGCGTTTCGGAGTCCGGGTCATCGTTTCCCGTAAGGAAGATCACCGGTATCCGCTCCTCCGCCGGGAGCTGCTCTTTAAGCCTTTTCAGCGTCTCAAAGCCGTCCATTTCCGGCATACGGATATCGAGCAGGATAAGGTCGGGCTTGCTGTTCTTTACGAACTCGAGCAGCGCCGTACCGGACCTCAGGGCTGTCACGCGTATATGATTTTCACTCAGTATCTGTCCTGCCTGTATAAGATTCGACTTATCGTCATCAACAACTGCTACCCAATCCATAATGGCCTCCGTACCTCTTGTCGTAAAGCCTGACAGAGCTTTTTATGTTTTAGCATATACATATTTTATTATACAACAAAAGCGGGATAAAGTCAATAAATATGCTGTAAATAACTTACGGGAGCTGCCTTTTTACAGCTCCCGCTCCCGCAATATTATTCCCGCCCGTTTCATCAACAAACGGGCGGGAACAGCTTTCAGGCATCATGGCGGCCGGCAGAGGGAATGACGGCTTTTATTTTCTTTTCAAAGTGAACGTATGCTCTCACCAATACCTCTGTGATAACCATTGATATCAGAGCCAGCAGCCAGCATGGCAGAACGTCGAATCCCAGATATCCGTTAAAGCCGAGCGCTATGAAATACGGCACTATGTGCAGAGCGTAATACTTCGAGATATGCTTGCTGTACCACAGCATCTGCGAGGACAGGATACCGCGCCTGCCGCTGTCTCCGGACTTCCTCGTCCGCAGCAGCTCCGCAAAATGGAACAGCCCCGCGAGCAGCAGTACATGAGCGATACTCGCCGCGACGTGCCAGATATCGGGGTGCGAGTACGCGAACCCCATGATCTCCTCGAATGACCATATATCCGTAACCGTAAATTCCGCTGCGCAGCGGAAATATACCGATACCCACCAGAGTATCACAATGACCCCGCATACCGGCATCGTGAGCTTATAGAACCGTGACTTGTCCCGGACGCGCCTGCCTTCCGGTATTTACTTCTTTGTCAGCGAACAGATCTTTTATCATTCCGTTATATCTTCCTTTCAGACTTCCTCAAAGAAACCGAGCTCGTCGAGAGCCCTTATGGCGTTCTCCAGATAACGGTAATCGGTTATAGGCCACAGGAACCCGAGCCTGTAAAGCGACTGCACCGTGAACTCGTTATTATAGTCGATGCCGTAGATGCGGTTCTCATCGTGAGAAGCATACGCTATAAGTCCCGATACGGACTCGCTCTGTTCGTGCTCCTTCGCGTAGGCGTTCAGCTTTTCCTCAAACACATCGTCCGGCACGATCTCAATATCATAGCCGAACTTTTTCATAGCGCGGATAACATCGCTCATGAAAATTCTGTGCGAATTCGTGACGTGGAACAGCGTGAAGCGCTTATCCGTGCCCGCGAGAGTGAGAACAGCCTGTGCGGTCGAATCTATCGGTGAAAACTCCGCGGTCTCGCCCATAGCGCTTATCGGGAACACGCCGAGTGTCCTGTAGCCGCGAAGTCCGCGCAGGAACCCGTTCGTGATGAAGTTTATCTGGAACTCGCCGTCGGACTCTCTGCTCATAAGGTTGCCGACACGCATTATCTTCGCGTCAAGCCCCTCGCTGACCGCCTGCAGTACGATGCGCTCCGACAGGAACTTGGTGCGGATATACTCGTTGGTTATACTCTGCCCGAAGTACAGGTCGCGCTCCTGTATTTTTCTGTCTTCCGGCGGAATTCCGTCAATACCCTCACCCGCGACGGAGACCGTCGAAATGTGTATGAGCTTGCGGTTCGCTTCTTTGCAGAGCTTTACAAGGTGCTTCACGCCCGTGACATTTATCCTTTCGAGCAGGTCGCTCTCGGAGAAGTGCTTGACGCACGCCGCGCAGTTGATGACAGTATCGAACCTGTACTGTGAAAAGCCCATTACCTCGGCTTCCTCGGTGATATCCCCGTCCACGGCGGTCAGACGTCCGCTGTCAAAGTCGGCAGCGTAATTCGTGTCGAAATAGTACACAAGCATGGATTCAAGGCGCTTGCGCGCGGTCTCGGACTCTCTCTTGCGCACAAGACACACGATATTTCCGCTGTAATTATCAAGGAATTCCCTGAGAATGTGCATACCGAGGAAGCCGGTAGCTCCTGTCAGCAGCACATCTCCGATATCTCCAGCCTTCACCTTATCGACATTCTGTATCACGTTCTGCACGAGTACGGAGTCGATACCGCTGTAATCGTAGGCGGAAAATTCGTCATCGGAGACTGTCGCTTCACCGCCGCCGATTCCCGCGGAAAGCTCGCGGACTGTGGGGTGCCTGAATATGTCGGCATAGACTATCTCTATCTTCTCGGCAAGGCACATCACGGCGGCCTTTGAAGCCGACAGCGACGAGCCTCCCAGCGTGAAGAAATCGTCATCTATCCCGACGCGCTCCGCACCGAGCGCCTTTGCGAATATGTCGCAGAGCTTCTTCTGCAGCGTGGTCTCGGGAGGTACATAATTGCTGCCCGCGTTCATTTCCGGCTTCGGCAGCGCCTTCTTGTCGATCTTGCCGCCTGGTGTGACCGGCATAGCGTCGAGATGCACGAAGAATGACGGGAGCATATATTCCGGCAGCAGAGGCTCTAAGAATGTTTTCCAGTCGTCAGCGGCGTATTCCGTGCCTGTGTGGTAGGCGATAAGATTCATTACCCCGTTTGTTTCAACGGCAGTGACCGCGGCTTCGTGAACGCCCTCGCGCCTGAGCAGAGCGCCCTCGATCTCACCGAGCTCCACGCGGAAGCCTCTTATCTTGATCTGCGAGTCGATGCGTCCGACATATTCCATGTTGCCGTCGCCCTTTTTGCGCACCATATCGCCGGTGTGATACAGCACAGCCTCATCGGGGCTGAGCGCGTAAGGGTTCGCGACGAACACAGACGCCGTCTTTTCGGGCAGGTTGTGATATCCGCGCGCCACCTGTCTTCCCGCGACGCACAGCTCACCGTTCGCGCCGACGGGAACGCGCTTCAGGTTCTCATCGAGAATGTAGCTGCGGACATTGATGTGAGACTTTCCGATAGGGATATTCTTATGATCTCTGTCAACGATGAAGGACGACGTGGAGACCGTATTCTCCGTCGGACCGTAGCCGTTGTACATTTTCAGACCCTTCTTGTCGTGGAACCGCTTGAACTTCTCGCCGCCGAGCGTGAGTATACGGAGCCTGCAGTTATCGGAAAGCATATCCGCCGCAAGCTCGCCCATCTGCGTCGGCATGGTGGATACGGTTATCGGCTCGCGCTCAAACACCTCGCAGACCTTCATAACGTCCTGCCTGCTGTCCGCGGGGAAGATATAGAGGGACGCGCCGCAGGTGAACGGAACGAATATGTCATGTACCGACGCGTCGAAGCAGAACGACGAGAATACGGCGTACATATCGTTCTCTGTCGGAGCCTGTTCGGAAGTGATCTGCTGGAGCAGGTTGACAAGGTTGCCGTGGGTCAGCTCGACGCCCTTGGGCTTTCCTGTCGAGCCGGAGGTATAGATCATATACGCGAGGTCGGAGCGTTTCGGTCTGGGAAGATCGGCTCTGCCGCCGCTGCGCTTTCCGAGTGCCTCACTGACTATGTCATCGAGCAGTATCACGCTGCCGCCGTAGTTTTCCGCGATAGGCAGAAGCTCCTTCTGCGCGAACAGGTGGGTGCTCCCGCTGTCGGTGAGCATATACAGCACTCTGTCCGCGGGGTAGTCCGGGTCAAGCGGCACATACGCTCCGCCCGCCTTCATTATACCGATAACGGCAACAACAAATTCCTTTACGCGTCCGCAGAGAATGCCCGCGGCCTTTTCGGAGCCGAAGCCGTCTGCGGCGAGATTTTCCGCGATATAGTCCGTCACCGCGTCAAGCTCTTTGTATGTCATTGAGCTGTACTCGTCCTTGAGTGCGAGGCGATCGGGATATTTCTCCGCTGTCTCATAGAACAGGTCAACGAAGGTCTTGCCGACGAACTTCGGCAGCTCGGTCATCTTCTCCGCTTCGTCGAACGGGAGCCGCAGGTCTGTGGGAGCTGTGCCGTCAAGCAGGGCTTTTACGGTGATCCCGTAGTTGTCCGCGAGGAAGCCTATCGTCTCCTCCTCGTACAGGTCGCCGCGGTATTCGTACTCGCAGACAAAGCCCTCCGGGGTCTTCGATACCGTGACCGAAACAGGCTCCTTCGCTGCGTTCAGCGCGAGCGGTATAGTCTCCGCGGGCTCACCGCAGAGAGTGTCGAACTCGAAATTATCGCCCTGATATACGAACATCGTGTCCGGCGAGAGCCCGTATCTCATTGCCGCCTCGGAATACGTCATGATGTCAGCGTCCATAAGCCCCATGAGCTCGTCGCGAACCGCGCCGAAGAAAGCCGCCGGGTCTTCGTTCTGACGCACGGATACAGGCATCGTCTTTACAAGCATACCGACGGTATCGCTCAGCTTCGCGTCGTTTCTGCCGTTATAGAACGACAAAATGGATATAAAAGTGTTTTCAAATAATTGCCCTGATAATCACATCAGGGCATTATGTTTGTCGGCAAGCTCTTTGTCGATTAGCTTGTAATAGATGTGAATCTCTCTCGGACGGCTCTTATCGTCCTTGTTGAGATCATCTACGGTCACATATTCGATAAGGTCAAGGCACATCTGGCGTGTAAGCTCAGTCGCTCCTGCATAGCTTTTCAGACGGGCAATAAATTCGTCAACGTCCTTTTCGTCCTGCTGCTGCATTTCGGAGCGTTTCTTGTATTCAGCACACTCAGCCTGCAAAGACTTCTTTTCAGCCTGATACTTTTCAAGCAGGCTGATACATACTTCTTCGGGGATCTTACCGATAACCTTATCTTCATAGACGGTCTGGATCAGGTTGTCAAGCTCTGCAATACGGCTTGTAGCTTTCTGCATACGCTTTTTATCGGAACTGTTCTGAGCATCAAGCACACCGTGCTTGCGTTTCAGAAATTCTTCCTTTGCCTTTTCCTCGTCAGCGGCTTTCTCGATCATATCCTGAATATCCATAAGGATATACTGCTCGATCAGCGAGCGGCGGATATAATGTGTCGTGCAACAGCCCTTGCCGAAGCGATTATGATAACCGCACATATAAGCCATATACTTGCGGTTGGCTGAACCGACCTGACGCATCTTGCTCCCACAGCTATCACAGTACAGAAGTCCTGAAAGCGGAGCTAACTCACCGATCTTGTCTCGCTTGCCACGGCTCACCGAAGCCTCGATCTCACGGACTTTTTCCCACAGCTCCATAGTAATGATAGGCTCATGATTGTTTTCACGCATAAGCCATTCAGATGAATCCTTGCGTATCCTCTTGTGATTCTTATAGCTCACAGTAGTTGTTTTCATCAGTGCAAGCGTACCGATATAGATCGGATTGCCGAGAATACGAAGTACTATCGAAGAACTCCAGAGATGTACTGAAGCGTGGGGATTTACCTTGTTTTCGCGCTGATACAGATAGTCCATAGGTGTTGGTATCTGTTCTGCATTAAGTGCATCAGCAATCTGTTTAGGCTTTTTGCCTTCTGCCCTCATCTCAAAGATACGGCGGACAACAGGTGCAGCCTGCGGATCAATAACAGGAGTGTTCTTCTCATCATCGCCTTTGAAATATCCGTAGGCACAGTATGTTGTGCGATACTTTCCGGCTTTTGCATTTGAGTTGATAACAGCTCTCAGCTTCTTGGAAGTATTGGCGGCGTGCCATTCGTTAAAGACATTCATGATCGGCATCATATCCATTCCCGTGCTTTCCGAATTAGCTGTATCAACATTATCGGTCAGTGCGATAAAACGGATATTGTACATCGGGAATATGTAGTCCGTGTATTGACCTACCTGGATATAATTACGCCCGAAACGGCTCAGATCCTTGCAGAGTATCAGATTGATCCTGCCGTTCTTGGCATCATCGAGCATTCTCTGCACACCCGGACGGTCAAACGTAGTGCCTGAAATTCCGTCATCGACGTACTCATCATAGAGCGTCCAGCCCTGTTCGCTGATGTAGTTGCTGAGAATCTTACGCTGATTCTCAATCGAGAGAGACTCTCCGGCTCTCTCGTCCTCGTTTGAAAGGCGGAGATACATTCCCACCTTGTATACAGTCTGCTTTGGTATCATTACTACTCCTTTCCTCCAAAGCAGCTTTAATCAACATTACAGTAAATAGTATAGCGCGCAATGCCGAAAAAAGCAAGTACTTATGGAAAAATTTTTCAGGTTGTCTGAGGTGTACGGTTCATCGCCATAACTTCGGAAAACGCTCTTTCAAAAGCATTGCGATACAGCACTTCACTGAGGTCTTTATCACCGCAGAAGTGCCGGACGATAACACATCTCTCTTTACCGACCTGGTACTCACGTCTTTCGGTTTTGCAGTTTTTATACTGCTCGTTCATTGCCTGCATTGTCTTGCCGTTTACTGCCTTCTCTCTGTCTGCGGCAGTGTTGTTATTATTCATAGCTTGTTACTCCTTTAGCTTGTCTTTCTCTACGCTTATAGAGCGAGGGGATCGCTTTCTCTATCTGCCCCTCTTTTTTGTTTGTGGTCTTATGATGACAGCCGTGCGGAACGGCAGAGCCGTCCCATATCACAGCTATCATTTTATGTTAGGATTCAGGTTTTGTTGTCAGCATCATAGCATCTCTCAGCTCGTGCTGCATCGTGTAAGTATCACAGCCCCAGTTATCCGCATACCGCTTGCAGACGGCAAGCTGAATATCCACAGGTCTGCGGCGGAGCGTACCCTCTGTCATACGCAGGAGCTTTGCCACCACAGGGATAAAGAACAGATAGTCTTTATTCCTGCGATGTTCCTCGATCTCACGGCGAATATCCGCACACTTATCAGAGGTAAGATTTTCAATGATCTCATCAACAGACTCCTTGTAATCACCATCATAATCGAAGATGATACTCTCCTCATCGTAGCGCCCCTTGAAAGGCACTCTGCTTGCAGTGAGGGCAACCGTTATCTGCTGTCCTTTATCCGTGGACAGGATAACATAATCTTTATTGATACAATCATAATCGTTACCGATATGATAGATGTAATCACTCATTCAATGCCCCATCGCTCATGTTATTACGGGGAAAACTGCTGTGCTTGACCGCAGTATCACCGACCGTAGAATTGCTGTCCGTATCATCATCGGACTGCTCACCCTCACGGAGCTTTTCAAGCTGTTCATGCTCACGCTCGATAGCGGAGAACAGGTCTTTGCCACTCAACTTATACTTGTTGGCAAGAGCCGTCAGGTAGAGCTTGTTGTACTCCTCCATTTCCTTGTCGAGCTGCTTCTGCTCCTCGGCAATCATAGCCTGTCGCTTTGCGATCTTCTTTTCGAGCTTCGCCAGCTTGTCAGCGATAGAAGTCGTAGCCATATCATCACCACCATTCTGAATTTTAGTCGAGCCGAACTACTCAGCCCCACGATAATATTATAGCGCGCTCAGATACCAAAAGTCTATTCGCAGTGCGCATGAAGTTGAGTGCGCCATAAAACTTTTCTTATCGTGAAAATGTTATGGGGAAAAATAAAAATGCGGAACGCACTCACGCTCCGCATTCAGTAATGCTCAACTTATGAAAATAACAGTAATCGAATCAACCACATTGTAATATAAGCCAAGTGTTTTCAAAATTACAGTTCATCAAATCTTCTTTTCTTATCCAGTAATAAATATGACCGCAATCACCAAACATCAGCTCATAGTCATCATCGCTGATCGTACCCATTTGAAAAAGCAATATCCAATCCTTTGATTTTTCTGAGATATCGGATTTTTCTTCTTCGGGTATCTTAGCATAATCCTCCGGACTTCCTTGACGATAACCTCTTGTAACAGCTTCACATTCTTCCTCCATTGGGTTTTGGATAACGTCCGGATAGCCTAAGAGTTTTGTGAAATCGCCCCATTCATCATGTACGTATCCACACTCAGCACTACACTCATTATAATCGTCCCAATCATAATCGTTGCCGTCATTATATTCACCATATTCAGGAATACTGATATGCTGAATGAAATCAATCGCTAACTCTGGCAAGTGAGCATAATCTTCAAGTCCATCAGGGGAATCAGCAATACTTAAAACTGTATCATCAGGAAAATAGAATACTCTGGCAGAGCCTTTGTCCTTTGGATCAAATCCCCAAGTCATAGTTTCAAGCTCATAGAAGAAACTAAGCATACCACTTTTGGGTAACAGTCCTGTATCATCAAGACCAACAATATCTTTCAGATTTATTTGAGCCATAAAGGAAAGAGGTCTGTTCTTACATTCCTCCTCGCCATATACTAAACCAGTATAGTGCGGCCATACAAAGCCATTGGGTACGGCAGGTTTACCACCTATCTTACTTTTCAAAGGTGATAAAGCATTATCGCTCTTTTTATATGAAATTCTGATTTCCTTTTTAGCAACTGCTAAGAGTTTTTCAACAAGTTGTTTTTTGATAATATCGTCCATGTATGTCACCTTCCTATTTCGATTAACACAAGCAAGTCAGACGCTCACTTCTACTCCTAAATTATACCACACCGTTCCCGAAAAAGCAATCCCATATCCGAGAAATCCACCCTCCGAAATTGCCGTCATCATCAACAGAAATCCCGTATTGAAACTATGCAAGATGGAGAATCGTCATGAACGAATTGTAAACTTTTCAGAAAATCATGCCCAAAACCCCAAATTTCACGGTAGATAAGTAGAGGGTTATTTTCATGAGCAGTCACGCAGGGTAATATTTGAATGTAACGATAAGCATATCGACATTCAAAATCAGCTCAGGGAGAGCCGAACGGAAGGTTTCACCAGACTGCCGCCCACCCAGCATCAT
>CAMVBT010000003.1 GCA_947165805.1 uncultured Clostridia bacterium | reverse complement strand
TCCCCGCAGGAACGAAAGCTGGCTTCTTCGGCTCGACCGTCTGTACAAACTCTATCGGTTTCTCTTTCCTGCTCTCGTCCTTATATCCATACACCTGTGTCCGATCCTGACGGACGGTAAGCCCGTTCTCGGCGCAGTACTCGTTCAGACGCTTGTTGCCCTGCCGGACTTTCAGATCATACTCACGAGCTCCTTCCTCGTCACCGGCAGCCCGGAGAGCGTCACGCTTCATCTTGTTCTTGCGTATCTCACGCTCCATGCGGCGCTGCTTCTGGACTTTCTCGTATTCCTCGGAGTTCTCCTTCTCGGAGTAAGTCTCCTCGTTGTTCACGAACAAACCGTCCTCGACGCCGCGGAACGTGTGTCCGCAGTTGATCCCGAACAGTCCCGCGGGCTCGCCGTAGGACGTACTCGACAGTGGTGTGTATGTGTATTCCTTGCCGTATGCGTCTGTGATCGTGCCCGCCTTGCCGGACAGGCTGTAAAACTTGCCCTGGTACGGAGCACACAGCGGACGTGCAGCGGCATGAGAAGAAACGAGGATAACGTCCTGTCCGAGCTCCTTTGTTGCTTCAAACTCGGACATAAGCGCGGCGTTCTTCGCCGTGTTGCGGATATCCATGCTCACATACGCCTCGGGCGACCATTCACGGCCGGAAGCATCCACAAACGCGGGAATGCCTCTGTCGGCCATCTCCCGGATCGTGTCCCGGACAGCTTCGGTTCTCGTTTTCTCGCCGAGCGTGACTTCCAGTGCGTTCTTGTTCAGAATGTCGAGGTGCTCCTGCTTGTTCGCGATCTGGCCTTTTTCAAATCTGTCTGCTACGCCATTCACGCCGTCTACATACGCCTTGCGAGCCTTATACTGCATCACGGTGTTGACCTGGTTATACTTGTCCTCTATTGCCTGGTGATCAAACATTTCAAGCGCCTTGGAAAGGTTCTCGATGACCTTGTCGTTGCCGGCGAGGCCGTGTTCATCAAGAACGGCCGTAACCACTTCGTTAATGATCGCTTCAACATCCCCGGGAACATCCTTCGTCTGCTGCGCGATATAACGTGCGGTCTCCTTGCTGACCTTTCCCATGCGGGCAAGCATCTGAATGCGCCACTCGGACGTGTGATTAATGAGCTTATCGGGGTTCTTGGAGAGCTGCCGCGCGATCGCGACTATGATATCATACTCGAGCTTGCCGAAGATATCGGCCACCGGTGCGGCAATATTCAGCTGCTGCAAAGCGTCCATTCAATCAACTCCCGAACATATCGACGTCTTCCACGTTCTGAGCCTTCTTTACCTTTTCGTAGATCTCCTGTGCGGTCTTTTCATCGACCTTGTTCGCGCGCATGATCGCGGTTATCGGGTCGAGAAGTCCGGCCGTGTAGAGCTTAATCGTGTTGTCTATGAGCGTATTATCATCGGTAATGACGTTATCCTGCCACGCCACGTTTACCGTGTACTTAGTCCTGGGAAGATAACCGAGATAAATACCGACAGCAATAAGCGCATGCACAAGGCTCTCAAATGCCTCAGTAAGCAGATTCTTGTCGCCCTTAATAGTCCGCTGCGTGCGGCTTTCCTCAGACATTACCTCGGTTGCCGTTTTCAATCCCTCGACTTTAACGAACGATAAGGATCCGGGAGACAGACCAACCTGTAAGCACAGCATATTGAGATGAGCATTGAGAGCATCGACGTGTTCCTGGATACGAAGCTTAGCTGTATTATCTTCGATCTTTGCGTTTTCCCTGTCCTCGCCGTTGAAGACGACATAAACTTCATCATCGGTATCAAACGCCCTTATCCACTTACCAGCTTTCGAGTCATAATAAGACGTGAGCGTCTCCGCGGGAACAATGATACGTTTCTTTCCGAGTATGACTTCACGGCAGAAACTGTCGTATGTAAGGTCTATTCCGTAAAGCGTATCTATCGCGTTCGCGTACACCGACATTCCGAGCGGCACGTCGTATTCCGCGTTGTTAGATACATCGGGCTTGAAATATACAAACATCGGCACCTGTGCGCCGTAATCGACTTCATCGGGCAGATCCGGATACAGCTCTGATACCGGTACCTCGTCGCCGATAGTATCACTGTTTTTGCTCTTGTAGAGCTTATATGTAACATGTCCGGGCTCATGCCGCTCGAAAAACGTATAATAAATACCGTTTTTCTGAGATTTCGATTCGATCACTGCTCCGACGATATCCTTACCGTTCCACAGCGCGGGCAGAAACCTATCAGCGTGAACATACTCAATGCATGGTACGCCCTTGTCTGCATATACCTTGAGTACGCCGCCGCCAAGAGCGCACGCGCCGGAAATAAAGCTCGGTATGTTCTTCCAAAAGCCGTTTGCATTCAGCATCTCTGCAATATATTTATCACAGCTTTCATTTCCGCAGGTAATATCTACCTGCTCGGAGAATGTAAGAGAAGCGAACAGATCGGCAAGAACCTTAGCGACATTGAGCCGGTTCATCTGTCTTTTGCCGCTTTTGTAGATACCTGTTTTCTGTACCTCACTCCACTCAGGGTGGTTCTCATATATCTGTTTCCAACGTGCTATATATTCTGAGTAATAGTTCCCGACATTCGGTATCGAAATATCAGGAAACGCTTTTGCAACATCATCAGTTATCATTATCTCACCTTCATCATCGCTGTCATGTACTTCTCGGCGCTATACTCGAGCGCGTCAAGGCTGTCTATATTCGTGGTCCCGTTATCAAGACGCACGTCCTCGAACTTCTTGCTGTCCCACACGGCCGCCTGTAGCGCGTCAATAAGGTGCGTACAGCTGCGCATGACATAAACCCTGCGCTGGGCCATAAGTGAGCAGAAAAAGCGTATTCTGTCGATTATCTCGCCTTTACGGGCGTTATGTATGTTTACCGTGAGCTGTTCCTTTGCGACTGCCTGCCTGATATCCTGTATAAGCACTTGTTCGGCACTGTCGCAGTACATATCATGGGCTTTTGGAAAACGTGCCTGGCAACGTTTTATAAAATCTATCGTGTCTGCTTCCAGCTTTGCGGAAGATATGACCTCTTTTCGGTAGTACTCGTCCACAACTACGATCTGTCGAAGCTTCCGGCTATAACCCGTGCAGATTATGGCGTGCGCTGAGTCATGCCCGCCAAAGTCCATTCCGAACGTGCAGAAATCTATATCGTCCGGGAGTTCGTCAAGAATGAACTTGTCAGGATCTGCCGCGAACAAAGTATATATCGCACCCTCAGCAGCTACCCACAGACCAAGAATGAAGCGCTTGTAAAAAACGCCCGAATACATCGAGCGGTAACGATTTTTGATTTTCTCCGACAAGGAAAGGTTATTTCCCATGTCGAAATGCAGATAGAGCAGGCTCTTTTCCTTCGCCTTGTCTATCCAGTTTTTCTTGAACCAGTGCGCGGGATTGTCCGGGTTACAGTTGAACCAGAACTTGGATCCGTCCACGGAGCAACGGCCGGTACCCTGATTGACAAAACTCTCCGGCATCAGAGCGACCTCGTCGAAGAAGATCCCCGCAAGTGTAATGCCCTGGATCAGATCCTGAGAAGCTTCGTCTTTACCGCCGAAAATATAGAACTCGTTCCGCACCTTCCCACGGGTAACGGTAACTATATTGTCTCCGCGCTTATCGTCAACCTTGTATCCCCTGCTCTTGAGCATTCGCTTCAGAAGTGAGAGAACATTTCGCCGGAACGATGATATCGTCTTCCCACACATTGCGAAATTCATTCCGTTGAACGTTTTCATCGCCCACATAACGAACGACAGCGACACGGACAACGTTTTTCCGGAACGGATAGCGCCGTCGGCAATTATTCCATCGAAATCCTTCACCGGCGAGCTGTCACACCACCAGTCAAGTACCTGCCGCTGTTTTTTCGAGAACGGCTGAAAAGTGAAATACTTACTCATCGCCGTCACTCCAATCGTCTGCCGCAGATCCGTTCAGAGCATCGAGGAAGCCGTCATCCTCAATCATCTCTTCGTCGGCGCGATCCTTCGTGCCAAACATCCCAATATGTTTACCGATAAGCTCCAACGCCCGAAGTTTATCATAGGACTTGACCTCAATACCGTTCTGACTCTCTTTGATGCCGGCAACTGATTTTTTTGTATTTTCAGACCATTTGTCTGTCGAAACAAGCACAACATTGCGGTTTTCTATGTATGCGATCTCCGTCCTGTCAGAAAACGCAATAGCAGCAAGCTCTTCAAGAACGCGATCGGCTGTGATTTCGGTACGCCTTTGTTGGCGTTTCTGGAGCTCGAATATATATTCCGAAACGTTATTTTTCGTAATAAGTTGTCTGCCAATATTACTGTTCTTGTATCCCGCTCTTTCCGCGGCTTTGGCAGCATTTAAATCAATCAGATATTCTTCACAAAAACGTTTCTGTTTTTCAGTCAACTTCTTTTCATTTGCCATATCACCACCCACCATCAAATTTTGTTTGTAAAACACAAACACCGCCATATAGGCGGTGCTTGCGCAATAATCAAAGGAGTTCCCAATGGTTCCAACTTGTCATACTTCTATGAGTACATTATACCACATGTCAATAGTGGCTTTCAATGGTCAATTTTTATTTTTTGCAAAGCTCTGCCATGTAATCGGTATATAAACCGCAGGTCAATGCTCATATCCACTGCGATCTGCTCCCATTTGTCGCCATTAATGTAGCGCTTCGTAAGGATCGCGCGTAAACGCTCGTCCTGCACCTGCTCGATAGTCTTTACTATCTCTTCTCGGATAATGATAAGTTCGTCGATCTGGCTATTGATCTCTGCCTCAAGGTCAACGATCTTCGCGACTGTACGCCCGACTTTGTCGGTAGTATTGCCGTTTTTATCAAACATCGCGCTTGGTTTGAGACGTGTTGCGAGCTCCCGAAGCTGCGCGACTTCCTCGACCTTGCAGTCTATGTACGCGTTCAGGCGCCTGTAGCGATTGAGGTATTCTTTAGCTGTCATATTTCTTCTACGCCCCATTTCGATAATATAAGCTGCTCTAATTCCTCTTTTGTCATATTATGCAGCATTTCTTTCTCCAGCTTGTCAAGCCGTTCTATACACGCGCATTCAACGAATCTTGTCTTGTTGATGTTGTTGATCTCACAATATCTTGAAAGTCGTTCATTTACTTTTTGAGATATGTGAGGGCTGAATGTACCGGCTTTAGATGAGATTTTTCTATATTTTGTTTCATTTCTTGACTTACTCATTTTTATCCTCCTAATCTTCCAGCAGCCCCTGATACTTCGTGATCGTCATACACAGGCAGCGGGGATTCTCCATAGCTGCAATAATCGGTTGTCTTTACCACCTCGACGTCGTAATGCCGCCGAGAGCATTTCCCATAAGGCGGGTCGAAAAACGGATAGAAATGCTTGCACTCGGAGCAGCGAGTAACACGGGTAATCTTACCCTCAGATAAATTAACTACCTTTTCAGCAAGTGCATCATATCTTGCACAGGTAGGTTTTTCTATGTACCGCTCGCAATAATATTCCAATGTGTGATTTATTCCCGCCATGGTTATTCCTCGCTTTCTCCCTCAATTATTTCGACGTGTTTCAAGATTTCCGAAGCCCATTTCTCGATGTGCCTGATTGATGTGTCATAATTACCGGCATATCTCTCAATTGCGGCAGCAAGGTCTTGTATTCTTGCGCGGCTTACTATTGCCGCAGGTACTATACCAACGGGCGGCTTTTCTGATTTACGCATTGTCATTATCCTCGCTTTCCCAATGCTTTGCAGCTGCTCTGAACGCTGCCGCATAAGCATAAGCTGATTTTCCTATATTGTTTATGCTCGTTCGTTCATCCTCATAAGTAAGGCTGTCAAAGGCTTCTGCAATATCATTGACATGAGAAACAATATACTTTTCAAGTTCTTCAGTCTCAATATTAATGTTCGGCTCAAGAAACCCTGTCAAAAGCTCTCCCTTGTCATTTTTTAGCATATATGTTCCTCTGCCGAGGTAATAGCAGACAATTTTTGCTATTAGGTCGTCTTTGGCTGTGATATATACCTTGTCAGACGGGTTTATTATCTCATATTTCACGGCTCCCACTTCCTTCCCAGATACTCTATCTTCGCAATATCTCCGCCGTAACCGTGAAGTCCGCCGAAGTATTCGATATTGCAGAAGTTTCCGGCTTGCAGAGCTTTGCTGTTGATATGCTCCGCGTCATAAATAAACTCCAGAACGCAGGTGACATCATAGCCGTCGCTATGTTTTGTCGGGTGCCCGAAGAAATTCGGATCCGTTCCGTCGTCCTTGAACTCCCCGAGCATTACATACATCACAGTTCCGCATTTCAGAGTTACTCTGAACGTATCTCCTATCGTTCGTCCGTAAGCTGAGCCCATAGCGGCAAGGAAGTATATGTGATCTCCGTCGAAGTAACAGCGGATACCGTACTTTCCCGTGAATGCCTGAAGCTGTAGCGCCCATTGTTCCGACCGCTTATTCGTGATTGTAGTGTACGGCATACCGGAGATCACATTCGTGTGACCTTCGGGGAGACGTTCCTTCGGGTTCACCTCGGGCTCGATCTCGATAGGCTCATCTTCAACGGGCGGCTGTGTTGTCGCCGCGGTGATCGCGCGGAGACGTTCCTTTTCCGAATTCTCGTACGCGGTGAGAGCATCATCGAGCTGATTCTTCAGGTGCTCGTTTTCAGACTCCAGATCATCAATGCTCGCTGTTAAGGATAACTTTTCTTTGCAGAGCTCACCGGTATCTTCACGCAGCGCGTCGTTTTCTTTTTGAAGTTCTTCCGCTAGCGTTGCCCAGTCGCTATTGTCATACGAAAGCCTTATAGCGATAGCCGCAAGCAGAGCGGCAATAGCGCCTAAAGCTATGATAATAATTTCAAGTGGCATTTTTCTTTTCTCCATTCTTGACCCTCTCAATTCTTGCCTTCAGGCTGTTTATAAGCATATCCTGAACAGCCCCCTTATCCTGTAACGCGGCGACCACATCTTCGTCCCGTCCTTCTTGGACGATAAGGTGATGAATGATGACCTTCTGCTGCTGTCCCTGTCGGTGCAGTCGCTTGTTTGCCTGTTGATACAGTTCCAGGGACCAATTCAGCCCAAACCATATCACTTGATTTCCACCGTCCTGTAGGTTCAGCCCGTAAGCACAGGACGCGGGGTGCGCTAACAGAATATCTATCTGCCGATTATTCCAGTCGGTCTCATCCTGCGGCCCGTTCAGCCGCCGGACGCGAAGTCCGCTCTTTGCAAGTGCCGCCTCGATGCGTGTCAGATCATGCTTGAAGTTGTAGAACACAAGCGCCGGCTGTCCGTTCAGCTGCTCGATAAGCTCCAGGAACGCTTCGATCTTGCAGGAATGTATCTCAACAACATTCTGATCGGAATCATACACAGCCCCGTTACAAAGCTGTAACAGCTTATTTGAAAGCGTGGCCGCGGATCCTGCGTCTATTGTTTCCTCATCGACCTGCAGCAGCATTTCGCGTTCAAGCTGGTCATACTGCCTCTTTGCCTTGCTGTCAAGCTCGACGGGGATGTTATCATATACCACATCGGGAAGCTGTAAGTAATCCTCGGCTTTCATGCTTACGCATATGTCCCCTATCAGGGTACGGATAGCATTATCGGCTTCGGGCTTCGGCTTGTAGCTGAAGATCTGCTGCGCATTCCTCTTGTCGGGGTCGAAGTAACGTTCCCGGAAACCGCCTATCGTTTTTCCGAGACGCGCGCCGCCGTCCAGCAGGTATATCTGCGCCCACAGATCAATCAGGCCGTTAGGCGCGGGAGTACCTGTAAGCTCGACAACTCTGCGAACTCTCGGCATTACCCGTTTCAGTGACTTCCAGCGCTTGGCGTTATGGTTCTTGAAGCTCGTGGACTCATCAACGATGACCATATCGAACGGCCACTCGTTCGCGTAGTAATCACAAAGCCATTGCACGTTATCGCGGTTTATCACCCATATATCCGCAGGAGTATTCAGCGCCCGGATCCTCTTCTGCGTACTTCCCAGAACGAGGGAGAACCTCAGGTCTTTCAGGTGCTCCCACTTTCGCGCCTCTTTGCACCACGTCGATTCCGCGACCTTCTTCGGCGCTATCACAAGGACCTTTCCGACGCAAAACCTGTTATACATTAGGTCACGTACCGCCGACAGGCATATCACGGTCTTTCCGAGACCCATATCAAGCATCAGCATCAGGGCGCTGTCGGATATTACCCTGTTAATGCAGTACGCCTGATACGGATGCGGTGTGAATATCATGCCGGGATCACCTCCGCTATAAACTTCTCTGCCTCTTCCATACCCTGTATCACATGCACCTCACAGCCCCGGGACGCAAGCCGTTGGATCTGAACGTGCTGTGTCATTCTGAGCCTCCCGGTTTCAGATTTCAGCTCTATGAATACCACCCTGCCACCAGGAAGAATTGCTATCCTGTCCGGCACACCATCATTTCCCGGGCTTACGAATTTGTAGTACAGACCTCCGCCCGCCTTGACAGCCTCGCCGATTTTTTCCTCAATCTTCTTTTCAAGCATACCTGCCTCCGAAAATTATATTATAATAATGTCGTACACGTGTACATGTGTATACATTTACGTGTTTATGGGCGCTATGGCAGTATTTACGTCATAGCAATCATAATTAAAATATCTCTATTAGAGAGAAAGTTGAACAAGTTGAAAAGCCTTTAAATGGCTTTGTTAATACTGCTTGCTATGCAACTTTATCAAAGTTGCACAAGTTGAACAAGTTGCACTTATTTTCAACTTCAACTTCGTTTCAACTTTGCTCTAAGTTGCACTTTTTATCTCATAAATTCCATAGCTCGAATATTTTTCCGAAAACAAAGTTGAACAAGTTGAACTTTATCAACAGTTGTCTATGAAAGTTTCATGGTACCCTCCGCGCCGTCTTTTGAACCCTTTGGCTTTTCCATACGCGTCTCCGATCCATATACTTTGATTCGCGCTCTTCCAGCCTTCCGCGTTCATGAGAATATCGTTTATCTCTCTGGCATCCTGGCGTTTCATGTTCCCGGGAGCAAAGCCGAACAATTCACACCATATCTCGGCCGCGCAAATTCGGTCTCTCGGAACCGTTTCAACGTCTTTGCACATCCCGTTCCAGAACATACGACGTTTATCAAGACTCCATTTCAGCCAGTCCTTGGGGACTTCTCTCTCGATAAATTCAAGGATCATGCCCTCTTTCGGATTATGCTCACGATGAAGCTCCTGGATCTCTTTTGCCCGCGCCTCAAGCTGCACATTGAGCTTTAAGGGCTCGCCGAGCTTCCACAAGCATACAGCCTCCGCCCACAGCTGATCTATCTCATCATCGAGGTCTTTGAATACGCTCTTTGTAGGTTTCTGTACTCCTACGTCTATCGGCCAGAAGCGGCGCCCGCCTGTCGGATCACGGAGATAGTCGCTGCCGTTGCTTGTTCCGAAGAACACACAGCATCTCGGACAATCCTGTACATGCCTCCCGTAAGCCGCCCGGAAACGGTCTATCCGCTGACTGAGAAACTGCTTTACCTGGTTCTCCTCGGACTTGTTCATCGCCGAAAGCTCGCCTATCTCGGCTATCCAGATACCCTGTATGATCTCCGCGGCCTCTTTGCCCTCGAAGGTCTTTATTCCGTCCGTGAACCACTTCTTTCCCATTTTCCCGAGCAGCGTGGACTTTCCTATTCCCTGTGCTCCCGTGAGTATGGGCATTGTGTCATATTTGCACCCGGGAGTAAGCGCTCGCGCCACCGCCGCAACGAACGATTTTCGTGTAACGGCTCGTACATATCCGTTATCTTCGGCTCCGAGGTAGTCTATAAACAGACGTTCAAGCCTCGCTGTTCCGTCCCATTCGAGCCCGTTCAGATAGTCCCTGACCTCGTTGAAAGCGTGCGAGTTTGCGCATATACCGAGCGCGTCGTTTATCTTCTCCTTGCCCGTGATGCTGTATATCTTTTCGAGATACCAGCGGGCTCCGCTGTCGTCGTTATCCGTCCACGGTCTCGCGCCGGGGTGCTGCTGATCCCAGGGGAGCGTATCGCCTACAGCTCCGCGCTTCGCAAATTCATCATACAGTATTCTGTCCTTGAGAAGCGGATCGTTTTCGAGAATAATGAGGACGTTATCGGTAGTCTTCTGTATCTGTCCCGTCGTCGGAGATACAGAGAGCTGTGAGATCCAGTTCAGAGTGTCCTCGTCGGTGCCCGATGCACCTTGAAAGGCTTCGACCGCTCTGTCATGTCTCTCTTTATTTGCAAGTGCCGCAACGTAGGTATCCTTGACCGCAAACTCACACATGGCCTTGTATGACGGTAATTTTGTCAAAGGCGTGTCGGGCTTTGCTTCCTCGTCAAGCATACCGTACTTGTGCAGGCGCACAAGGTCGAATGAGTTCACCAGCTTCCCGCTGCACGGGTCTGTAGCATGGTGAGAATAAAGGAAATTACCGTTGTCGTATATCACCGCGCCGCCGGTAGTCGAGCCGCCCGCATAAGTGAACCTGTCCGGGCTCTCTGTGGGGAGATACTCACCGGAAATGAATTCGTCCATAGCGCGGTAAATATTGTATGTACGGCAGAAAGCTCCGATCACGCCTGTTTTTGTCGTCGGGTCTTCCTGCTTTTTGAGCATTCTCCGGAAGTCTTCCTGCACTCCCGGTACCTGCGGCCAGGATGTCATATCGTGCCAGTCCGCATAGAGAGCGAGCACTCCGTCAGCCGAAAGAAACGGTTTATCACCGAAAGTATAAACGTAAATGCTGTCGGAGCACACAGACGGCCAGTACATCAGGCGGGATGCCTCGAAAGTCGTTTTGTCGCACATCTCGATACCGATGTACTCTGCCATTTTCCGCGCGATAGGCGCGTATTCGTCCGCCGTGACCGTTCTGTCGAGCGGGAGCAGGATGCGAAGTCTCGGAGCTTCCTCACGGTGTTTCCTCGTTGAATATACCGCATACCCGCAGCCGAGACCTTCAATGCGTCTCAGCACTTCCTGAGTGCCGCCTATCGGGATATTGTCGAGGTCGAGAGTAACGACATCTCTGCCGGCTACGCTGTCGGCTTTTCTTCTGGAGCCTATAAATGTTCCCGCGACAAATCCGCCGACATCCTTCAGGTCGTCCTGCTGCCCCTTCTTCATGTTCAGATACTCGGTAAGCGTTTCCGGACTTCTTACAGGTGTACGGAGCTTTTCAACCAGCTCCGACCACATAAGTGTAGAAGCCGGCCAGCTTTGTGATCTGCGGGAACCCGCAGTAGATATAGTAATCAAGCGATCATTGATAAGCATCTTTTTTACCTTAGTCCTTCTTGTAGAATTCCGATCTGAACCCGTCGGCTCTGAGCAGGAGCCCCGGAGCCCACGATATCGGCTGTCCCATGATCGCGCAGGCATCTTCGAGCGCCGCGCCCTTCGGAGCGTCTATGATACATTCATCGTGTACATGGAATACGATCTTGTACCCGGAGCTTTCGAGCCTTGTCATCGTGACCGCGAGACAATCGCGGGCGATAGCCTGTATGATATTCTCGGTGAGCTTTCCGCCGTAAGTTTCGAGCGTGGTGAACTTCTTTGTCTTCTGGTTCATGCCCTGATAAGCTATGCTGTCATTTCCCCATTTGTTGGTAGTGAGCGTAGGGCGGGTATAGAACAGCTTGCGCTGCGAGGGGAGCTGAACGGTAAGGAAATCCTGATCGGTACCGCGGTCATACTCCCGCCGGAAAGTGATCATGTTCCGAACGTGCTGCGGCTTACCTGTTCTTATGCACTCGATAGCCGCATTCTCGACCGAGTACCAGAGATCGACGATGCGCTTATTGGAATTACGCCACCGCTGAACGATCTCCGGGAGCTCATCTTCTGAAAGTCCCATAGCAAGCGCGCCCATCTGGATAAGAGCACCGCTCCCGCCCTGATAGCCGAGAGCCAGTTCTGCGACCTTGCCTTTACTGCGGAGCGCGTATTCGGGATTTCCCTTCTTGATCTTCTCGATAGGCACGCCGAACATCTGTGAAGCGGAAGCCTCGTATATCTTCCCGTGTGTCGCAAATACTTCCTGTCTCCAGGTCTCACCTGCAAGCCATGAGATAACACGAGCCTCGATAGCAGAGAAGTCGGCCACGAGGAATACATTTCCCTCGGAAGGAATAAACGCCGTTCTGATGAGCTGTGAGAGCGTGTCCGGGACAGACCCGTAAACGAGCTTTATCATATCCGCATCGCGGCTTTTCACAAGCTCACGGGCGTAGGAGAGCGTTTCTATGTAGTTCCGGGGAAGGTTCTGCACCTGCACCAGACGACCCGCCCAGCGTCCCGTCCTGTTGGCTCCGTAGAACTGTAAGAGCCCTCTTATCCTTCCGTCGGCGCAGACGCTTTTTGTCATAGCCTCGTATTTCTTCACGCTTGTTTTCCCGAGCTCCTGTCTGATCTTCAGAACGCGTTTCACGATGTCCTTGCTGCTGTCGTCGCCGAGCAGGTCCTTCACGGTATCTTTCCGAAAATTTTCGAGTGTCTCTCCGGTCTCTTCTTCATACCACGTTATAAGCTGTGAAACGCTGTTGGGATTATCCAGTCCGGTAAGTTCGGAAGCCTCTGAACGCAGGTTATCCGTGACATACTTATGAACGTCAAGCGCGCCTTGAACGAGCTCCGTGTCAATGCGAACGCCGCGGGCGTTTATGATCTGGTCGAGCTCCCACAGCTTTTGTTCACTGTCGGGAACGGGAAATGCTGACAGCTTGTTTTCTATCGTCATTTCAGTAACTACATCTCTTATGCAGTATTCCTTGAACAGCTCCCATTTCTGTGGCTCCATATCCGGATATATCCGCGTGCGGTTTCCGTTTGAGCGCGTAGGCTTGCAGGGAACGCAGAATGTGCGGATAAGGCTTGCGCCTACTCCCATTTTCTTCTTATCCTGCGGAAGCCCGAGAGCTTCTCCCATTGCCGCAAGTCCTTTGGTATATCCGCAGTAAAGCCCGTGAAGCATCGTGCAGTGCCATTGCGGAAGCCAATCCTCCGGATCCTTGAACTTGAAATGCTGTGAAAGACAGAACCACTCAAAAGAGGCATTATATGCGTGCTTAATGGTGCCACCGTCAAGCAAAGCAAGTCTTAAACGATCGGGAAGATCTTCCCCGCGTGCAAGATCTACGAGCTCGACGGGCATTCCGTCATAGGACCACGCTATGAGCAGTACTTCAAAGCTATCATCGGTAGCATATTTGTATAGGCCACATTTGTCGAGCGGCACTTCGCTGTATGTCTCAATATCTATTGATAGATGATGCATAGTAACTCCTTTCGGGTCATTTCAAGCGCTTGTTTGGGGTAGGGGCTTTAAACGGAGCCCCTCCAAGAACGTATAATTATCAAGCGAACGGATAAGCGTCATCGCCAAATCCCGGAGCCTGCGGAGGTGTCTGCTGAGGTGCCTGCTGAGGATAGTTTGTGTACTGTGTGGACGGAGGATAAAACTGATTAGACGGAGCCTGCTGAGGTGCTGCCTGATACTGCGGAGGCGGTGCAGGATACGAGACGCTGTCAGATCCGCCGCCGAATGCTTCAGCTGCCGACATTCTTCCGCCGAGCGGTTCGCCGTCCCGGGTCTTTTGTACAGGCCCGAGACCGCAGCCGATACCTTTCTTGCCGGTGGCGTTGTAGGCGAAAAAGTTTATGACTACTCTCGCGTACATACCGGAATATACCTGCGTAGTATCGAAGATCGGGTTCATCTGCATATCGACGATCTCCTGCTGCTGTTTACTGTTCGCCGTCATGACCCAGTGACCTTTGCACTCCTCGCCGAACGGCTCTCCGTTAGGTCTTACGCCGTCCCCGTCATAGACCGGAACAGGCAGCTGAGGCGGTCTTGCTCCGTTCCACTTACCTGCGACTCCCTCAGCGATAGCCGCCTGTATGGCGGCATCAATGCGCTGCTTTGTCCCTATGTCCGACTTCGGGATAAGGAGCGTGGCGCTGAACTTCGGCTCCGCTCCCTGCTGCTGTGCATACGGTTTAAGCAGATGCTCGTAGCTGATGCGGACTTCTCCTGTTGTTACCTGTGTGGGCTTGTTCATACTGTTACTTCCTTTCTTTATTCAGCGGAGCCGAAAGCTTCGGCGGCTGTGGTCTTGTTTGTTATAGCTGTACGCTTGTCTGTTTCCAGTGCAAGCGTGGGTTTTCCGGGCGGCTTTATGACGAACTCGGAAAGCTGTGCCTCGAAGTCCTTCTTTCCGAGGAGCTTCTCGACCGCCGTGAGCGTGATCGGCTTGCGTTCGTACAGAACGGCTTCATCATATCCGCTATCGACAAGGTGCTTGAACGCTGCGTCGGTATCGCTGAACTGACGAACGCTCCGTCCTTCGACTGCCTTCCAGCCCGGTACCTCATTACCTGCGAGGAGCTCCGAGAGCGACCATTCTTCGAGATCGGCTATCCACTTCTTGATAGCGTCGGCGCGTTTCAGTATTTCGCCTATCTCTTCACGGGAGAGGAGCTCGGGAGCCGCACCGTTCGTGCTTTTGTACGGTTTCTCGGAGAATGCAGCACGTGCTCTGCAAAGACTCTTTGCACGACAGAACCTGCACCACCCATTTCCGTCAGGACTTGGATTGAACTCTCCTTCACCCTTATAAGCCTTTTCCGCGATAGGTTTGATACCGTTCGCCCATACATCGAGAAACTCCCACGTTACGGTATATGTATCAATGTTATCGATACGAGGCTGGAAGATGCAGACTTCAATAACATTTATCGGGTAGCAAATTGCAAACTCATTTACTGCACCGACCGCGTAAAGCAGCATCTGAGGGTTCATTTTAGCTTCAACCTTAACCCCCTGACCGTATTTGAAATCAATGATGACAAGTTTGCCGCAGCCGATCATAACACAGTCACTTGTGCCAAATCCTTCGGGAACTATATTCGAGAAGTCGAGTTTCTGTTCCGGCACGATAAAGGGCTTTGTAGCGTATTCAGCGGCCTTGTCTTTTATAAATTCAATATAGCTGTCTGTATATGTTTCCATTTCGTGGGAATACTTCTCATTCTCCGCCAGCTTTTTGGATTCAGCTCTGTACTTCTGTGGGGATATAGTCCCGAGATACTTTCTTAATTTAAGCTCTGCTATGCTGTGCGCGAGGGTTCCCTCTGTGGCTGACTCACTGCCCTTATCCGGGAATTGTGTTTCGAGCCGTGCCGAGGGCGTACAGCTTAACCACCTGTGCGCCCCCGACGCCGATAAAAGTGCGTGCTGTTCCGGCATTATATCTGAGCCCCCAATCCTCTCAATGCTATTGCCATTTCTCCGTAACGCTCCTTCGGGAGTTCGTTTATTGACTGCACGCCGAAGGACTGAAGCAGATTATAGAGTTCCTGACGCTTACCCGCTGCCGCCAAGGGAGCCGCCGCGCGTCCGAGCATCTCAACATCGTACTGCGGAGGCGGTGCTGTGGGAGCTGCTGTAGGTGCGGGCTGATAGTTCTGTACAGGAGCCGGTGCTGTCGGTACCGCGCCAAATGCCGCCGTTGCTGCAGGTGCAGCGCCAAAAGCGGTGGGAGCCGTAGGCGGTGCGGGCATCTGATAGGGCGCGGGACTCTGCATCGGCACGGGAGCAGGTGCGGGCATCTGTGCGGGAGCCGCGGGGGCGATATTACGCGCGGGAGACGGAATATCTATATCCGGCTGTTCTCCGCTTTCGTTTACCACCTCGATGAGCCTTAATGCCAGTTTCGGGGTAAGTCCTGTAAATCTGAGTTCTACATTCATAGGTTGTTCCTCGCTTTCATAATCGTCGGTTATTTTATTTTGACACCATCTACAGGTGATGCCGTCGTTTTCGATGCTGCCACAATAAGGGCACATAACAGGATCTTTGATTTCTTCAGACATTGTACCTCCTATAAATTACCCATTGATATACAACTCCGAAGATCCGTCAAGCAGTGCTTCCTCAGCTTCTGAAATCTCATAGTCGAAATAATCGAGATAGCCGTACAGCATCTTCAGTTTTTCTACACGATCCTTGTCATACTCACAGGTATAGAACGGATTGTATGCGTTGTCTTCCCATGCGAGTTTTGCAACTATACAGAGCGCGGATGTTCTCGCATCTCCTTTTCCACACAGATACTGGATGCAGGCGTAAAGCTCATCTTTGAAATCCTCGTATTCGAGCTCGTCCGCATCAATACCGAAGATCTCGGCCACATCTTCAAAATTGGGGGAAGGATCATCCAACAGTGCTTCCGCGAGAAAATGAGCAATCTCCTCAGAATACCCGGATACGTTATCTATTTTGAGATTTTTCATATGCTCGTGGCGGAGCTTGTACGCCTTCTCGAATTCGGCATCCAGCTTTTCTTTCCTCATACGGCGTTCCTGCTCATGCTTTTCGTTATCCTTGTCCTGTTCGGGGACTTTGCTATCCTGCTTCGCGTTCGGCTTGCCGAGACAGAAATACAAATAGGTAGACGTCGAATCGGGGTTCGCATAGTAAACAGCTGTTTCCGTCTGCTCTCCGATGATATCTGCACGAGTTGTAGGTTTCAACTTCAGGATATCAGAAACATTTTTATAGATACGATGCTTGGTGTCGTATTGAGCATACATCTTAGCATAATCTGTCGGCTTGATCCCGAGCCCTTCGAGCATTTTTACACATTCCGCATTAGCCTTTTTGTACTTTGCGTTGCTCTCCGCTGTTTCACACATCCAGCGGAAATTCGGCGTTCCGAGAGAACCAATAAGCTTCTTCCGTTCATCCTCGTCCGGGATCTTACATACCTTGTCAAGCTCGTCAAGCGTGATCTGACGCCCGGCCTTCTCTGCTTTCGTCTCGGCCTGTATCAACTCAGTAACGCCAATCTTGTCGGCGTAGTTCAGACGCCGGCGAACCGAGCGCTCAGAAAATCCGGTAGCCTTCGATATATCGCCGATACCCGCGCCGCTCAGACGGAGCTGCTCGAAGCCATTAACCTCTTCGGTGATTTTCAATCCTTCACGCTGGAGATTCTCCATAAGCATGACTTCAAGCTGTTCGCGCTCAGTCATCTCAGCGATAACGCACGGTAACTCTGTGAGCCCTGCGAGCTTTGCAGCGGCCAGTCTGCGATGACCGATAACGACACGGTATCCGCTGTCGATCGGTACTACAGTAAGGTTCTGATATACACCGTTCTGCTTGATACTCGCCGCCAGCTCGGTAAGATCACCGAGTTCTCTGCGGACGTTGTTCGGATGAGGTGACAGCTCATCTATAGGCAGCATCACTATCTTGACATTTTTCGTATTTTCTGTTATACTGTTGGTGTTGGATGATTTGGCTCCGCTGCTCTGCTGCGGGGCTTCTTTTTTATTCGCTGTATTCTTCAATTGTGATCTGTACCTTCTTTCCTTCAGGTGTGAGCACGCCGAGGCGCGCTACTTTCTTTTCCGTGCTTGCGGCGCAGCTGTCAAATATCGTTGTGGGACCGAAAGCAAGTAAAGCGAAAGGTTTGAGCGCCTCCAAAAGCGCAAACCAGGTGCTGTTTTTCGCGGCAGGCTGTTCGGCAGAATTCCCGGCAGACAATCCGGGCTCCGGGTGAATCGTGCGCTTTTTTTTTGTTTTGGCGGCGCTCTTCGGTAATGGTATCTGTCCCTTCTTCCGCGCCTCTGTCAGATGATACCCAACAGCCTTCGCACTCATGTGATACTTGTCCGCGAGCTGATTGCAGGTCATACCATTCGCGGCATCCGATATCAGCTTCGCCTTGGTTTCTTTATCTATCATTTTTTCATCCTTTCTTACTCCGCATATAACCTCGATTTCCTCGCGGGACTTCCGTTCCGTCCTTACGAGCTCCTCTATGGCTTCTTCCGCGTAACCGTCGCGTTTCTGCATATCATAGAAATCCCGTATATGTTCATCAGTGAGCTGTCCCATACGGCGAGGAACACCCATAATATTCAGCTTATTCCCACGGTATATCGGCTTATCTGCCATAAGATCAACCTTTCATTTCTTCCAGAAGGGCTTCGATGCTCTCATCACTCAAATCGGTGAAGTCTTCATTACCATCGAAACAGGTGACAAATGTGTCCCCGAAGATGATATCATCAATGCCGGTCGTTCTGCGATACAGGTTCGTCGCGTTTACATTCAACATGTACGCACCAAGCTTCCCTTCCTCATTCACTATCAGACGATGCAGGCGTGATATCGGAACGGCTTCTATGTACCCGCCAACTTCATTCTGCATAGCTTCGAGTGTATAATCGATCTCGGCAGCGTGAGGCTCTCCACGAGTCGGTATCCTAAGTATTTTCATCTTTTACCCCCCACAGCTCCCCTGCCCTCACAAGCCACGCAGAAGCTCCCACAAGAGCGAGTGAGAGCGAGGGGTAGTTTTCTATTGCCCCCGCTGAAACGAGCACACAGAGCCCCACAGCAAGCGTACAGAGCGTCTGTTTATGTTTCATCTTCATTCTCCTTTTCTTCTTCCTTCTCTTTTCTCACCCTCAGCACCGCGTCATACACGGCTTTGAAAAAGCGCTCCTGCACAGGCTTTGAATAAAGCTGCTGGAACAGCTCAGGCGTCATTCCGTTTTCGCCCATGTTTTCACTCCCTTTCCGTTAATTCACGCAGATCGTTCTCAATCTCCGCGGCATGCTTGTTTGTATCCGAGCATACCCAGATCACGGTCGCTACATTCGCTATCGGCTGACGCAGGTCAACCATATCCAGCATCTTCTCGAACTGCGCTGTCGTGCCTGAAGTAAATAAGTCGTATGCTACACAGTATCTGCGGACGGCTTCTCTTGTGGGATAGCCCATATATTTTCTTCCTCCTCTCCGTTGAGTTTCAGTTCGCCCTTTTCAAGAGCCTCGTTTCTGATAATACACACGGCGGCTACAGTAAAACCGAGCTCGCACGCGATAGCCGGAGCAGTCATTCCCTGCCGGAGCTTTTCAAGGATCAGGACGCGCTCGCCGCTTGTTGCTGACGTTTTGTACATGGTGGTCACCTCGCTTTCGTTGTCTGAGCCGATTAGGTTTTACTAACTTCTTCGGCAAAAAAATAGGTAGGAATATCAGAGACATTCAGATTTAACAATGCTACAGCTTTGTAGATTTCATCGGCCGTGAACGCGCTCTTACCTTTAAGTTTACACCCTAAAGTGTCAATGCCCATGCCCATAGCAATCGCGAAAGCGCCCCTTGTTCCGCAAATTTCTGTAATCCTACCAAGCAATTTGCTATAATCCATCGACGGCAACTTTATCACCTCCATATTATATATTTAGGTTTTCCTAACCCAAATCTATAATAACATAAGTGTTAGGATTTGTCAACACTTTTTTTGAATATTTCCTAAAAAATTAGGAAATTTTCTTGACATACAACAAACATTGCGTTATAATGTAACTAAGGAGGCGGTTTTATGAAAGAAATTAAGGACAGACTCCAAGAAGCTTTACAAATAAGAAACATTACAAGATCTGAATTGAGTACGCTTTCAGGCGTGCCCAAGCCTATGATTACTGATTATATTAAAGGACGTTATAAACCTAAACAGGATAACATATATGCATTGTCAAAAGCATTAAGGGTTAACCCTGCATGGTTTATGGGTTATGAAGACGCTGACATAGATGACTTATCCTATCTCGAACAGGGAAAAGTCATTCCTCGAGTACCTTCCCCTGCCCCACCCGAGGACTTCTCGGAGCTGTACGCAAAATACCCGAACATCAAGCCTATAAAGAAAGTAAAGATACCCATGCTCGGTAATATCGCCTGCGGTGAGCCCACGTTCGCAGACGAGGAGCATGAGACATATATCGAAACAGACGGGCAGATAAACGCCGACTTCTGCCTCACCTGCTCCGGGGACAGCATGGAGCCGAAGCTCCGGAACGGAGACATCGTCTTTATCCGTAAGCAGGATATCGTCGATGACGGCCAGATCGCCGCGGTCATTATCGAAGACGAGGCGACATTGAAGCGAGTGTACTACGATAAGCCGAACAATGTGCTCACGCTGGTAGCCGAAAACCCGAAATACCGACCGTTCGTTTACTCCGGTGAACAGCTCGACCATATCAGGATCCTCGGGAGAGCTGTGTCGCTGTACCGACGGGTGAAACAATAAAAGAATTACAAAAAATAGCGTAAATCCACACAAAGTTGCATAAAATTGTGTAAATTTGCACAAAAATGTTAAAAATATTTAGTAAAAAGTTAAATTTATTAAAATTCTATTGATTTTTTACTGCTGAATGAGTATAATATAAGAGTACAAGAAATTGTACTAAATATGAAAGTGTACTCTCAGTAGTAGTTGCTCCACCATAAGGAGATTTACGAGGCTGAGGGTATTTTATTTTACTGGAGGTATACTATGGACAAATTAAGGAACGTCAATACAGCTATACTTGTTGACGGTGGTTTTTACAGGAAACGCGCCAATTACTACATAGGCAAAACCGATCCGAGTACTGCTGCCGAAATAATGATGCAGCACTGCTACAAGCTGCTCTTCGACAAATATGAACAGCGCAACTTATACAGGATATTCTATTATGACTGCCCGCCTATCGACAAAAACGTGTATAATCCGCTTACAGGAAAAAGCGTGTATCTTGGAAAAAGCGACGAATACAAATGGATGACAGCTTTTTTGAACGAACTGAAATGCAGAAGAAAGGTTGCTTTACGGCTTGGTAGGATAAGCGAGAACGCCATAGAATACAGCTTGAAATACGAAAGCTTGAAGAAATTACTGAATGGCAGCCTTAAACTCGAAGAATTAAAGGAAAGTGACTTTTCCCTCAACATCGAACAAAAGGGCGTAGATATGCGTATAGGTATTGATATATCTTCCCTTTCGTTCAAAAGACAAGTAAATCAAATAATTCTCATATCCGGAGACAGCGATTTCGTTCCGGCAGCTAAGCATGCTCGCCGTGAGGGCATAGATTTTATTCTGAACTCGCTTGGCGCTCCAATAAAAGAAGACTTGTTTGAACACATAGATGGATTAATAAAAACGGGAGTTAAACTTCCGGAAGACGATGCAAACTAAAAAAATCCCCTCACCGACTTGCACTCGGTGAGAGGATAAGTGTTTGAGATATGCTATAAAAGCACATCCTTGAAACGGTTATATTATAGCATATCTCCTTGAAAATGTCAATAACTCGTCGAAAATCGATGTTTTAGGCTCGATTTTTGCGGAAAAATCTCAAAAAAGACGTTTAGGAGGTATTTTTATGCCCAGAAAAGCAAAATCACCGCCCCGCGCGCCGAAAAAGGGCGAGAAAGGCGGTATCGGAGTCATATACGCACGATACAGCAGCCACAACCAGAAGGACATATCTATCGAGCAGCAGGTAGATCTTTGTCGGGAGCTCGCCGCGGAACGCGGTATCGAGATATCCGAAGTGTACGCGGACAGAGCTGTGTCCGGCAAGAGCGACAGACGCCCCGCCTTTCAGAAGATGCTCAAGGACAGCGAGCACGGCACATTTCGGTTCGTTATAGCGTGGAAATCGAGCCGCATCGGACGCAATATGCTCGAAGCTATGGTCAATGAATGCCGTCTCGGAGAGAACGGCGTGCGCATAATCTATGTCGAGGAAGATTTCGACGATACAGCCGCGGGACGTTTCGCGAAACGTTCAATGATGAACGTCAACCAATTTTACATAGAGAATATGGCCGAGGATGTTATTAGAGGCATGAACAGCAACGCCGAGCGATGCCTCGTGAACGGTCCCGCCCCGTTCGGGTATAAAATTGACGGACAGCACTATGTCATTGATGAGTCCGCCGCGGCGATCATACGCGAAATATATAACCGTACTGCTCTCGGAGAGCCTTTCGTCGATATCTACGCCGATCTCAACCGCCGAGGGCTCCGTACACGCAAAGGCGGAGAATGGGGACGGTCGAGCTTCCAGGCGATACTGCATAATGAAAAATACCGCGGTGTGTACATTTTCGGCGCTGTGCGTGTCGAAAACGGTATGCCGCGGATAATATCGGATGAATTGTACTACAAAGTTCAGGAGGTGCTGAAAATGAAAAAGAACCCGCAAGGCAGACACAGGATCAACGGTGACTATATGCTCACTGGGAAGCTGTTCTGTGGGCATTGCAAAAAGGCTATGGTCGGTATCTCCGGCACCGGAACGAGCGGCACGATGCACTATTACTACACCTGCAACGGCAAGCGGCAGCATAACGGGTGTGACAAGAAGAACGTCCGCCGTGATTTTATAGAATATGAGGTTGCCCGCGGGATAACCGTGGATGTGCTGCAAGACGAGATGATCGACTGGATGGCGGACGCTACCGTGAAATATCACAAGGACCACCGAGACAATACCGACTTCGATAATCTGAAAAAGCAGATGTCAGAAGTGGAACTATCGATATCAAATCTGCTGAAAGCTGTCGAGCAGGGCCTGAGCTCAGAGTCCGTGAAAGCTCGTCTGAATGAGCTGGAGCAGGAGAAAAAACGTATCAACAGCGACCTGTTCGAGATCACGGCCAACTATCCCGAAGTCACAAAGGCGGAAGTCGTCGCCTGGCTCAATCGGCTGAAAAAAGGTGACATAAATGATAAGGAATTCCAGTCTGAGCTATTCAATACATTCATCAGCGCTGTGTACCTCTACGATGATAAGCGCGTGAAGATCGTCTTCGGTATGCCCGGAGGCGGTAAGTTCACCGAAAATGCGCTGCCGGATGATATTGACGACCTGGGAGAAGATGTTCGTATAAGCTCCGATGAGGGTCACCATCGAAGTTGCTCATAAATGGCTTAATGAAGCCATTTATGAGCTTTTTATTTTTCACATAAAGCCGTTTTGTTCTTTGTTTGTTCTTTATTTGCGGGAAAGCCTGTCAAGCACTGTTTTTCGTATCTTTATTCCTGTTAAAATCCAGTGCGTTCGATACAGCTTCGGAGACCTTTGCACGCGCTTCCTGAAGCATGTGGCAATACACATTGCTCGTGGTCGAAACGACAGAATGACCTAACGCACCGGACACGGCAGCTGCGTCAACACCTTCATTGATCAAAGCCGAGGCATAAAAATGACGCAGGGAATGTATGTCGCAAAAGCGGAAGTTATGCGCTTTACAGAACTCATTGAACCAAAAATACGGCGTATTATTGTTCATCGGACGACCGTCGTATTTCACGAATAAACGGTCATGATCCTGCCACTTGGTTCCGAGCCTTTCCTTTTCACTATACTGTTCGGATTTAAAGGTTCTGAGAAGGTCTATTACCTCTTTCGGGAACTTCATAGACCTCTGCGACTTCTTTGTCTTTGTGGTGTCGGTATATATACCCTTTTTCGGAGTGTAGTTGCTGGTTCTGCGAACGCTTATAACGCAGTTGTCCCAATCAATATCCTTCCATTCAAGACCGAGAAGTTCACCGCGCCTGAAACCGCTGTAAATGAGAAGATTGAAGAATACACGATATTTAAGCGGTTCACTGTTCAGCAGCGTGAGAAAGCGCTCAACTTCTTCCCTGGTATATATCTTCTTCTCTTTCGGCGTATCTTTCGGGAGTGTGACCTTTGAACAAGGATTATCGGCTGCAACACCGACCTTTACCGCATAGCTGAATACATCAGAGATCAGACTTAAATTGTGCCTTATCGTCTTGGGTGCGAGCGGCTTTCCGGTGCGCTCGTTTGCTCCGTCCTTTGAGAGCGTGTTCACGAATGCCTGTATCTGTCTCGGGGTTATCTTATCCATGCGCAGGTGTCCGATTGCCGCATATACCCTTCCGCGAAGCTGCAACATTCTTTCGTATGTAGTATTGCGAAGATTTGGTTTTGCGTATTCTTCAAACCACTGCTCCGCAAACTCCTCGAACTTGATAGCCTTGCTCTGATAACCTTTAAGGCACTGCTCCTCAAACATTACCGCCTGACGGTTAAGCTCTTTTTCCACCTGTCTCGGTGTCATCGTCGGCTCCGGTTTCCATGTCATTGACTGGATAACCTGTCTGCCTTTTGTATCGTATCCGCAGCTGACTCGGATAGAATAACTGTTTCCTCTTTTCTGAATCGTTGCCATAATAGTATCCTCCTGCTACATCATGGCATATCTCTATACTTTTTATTATACCACTTTACCGATTTAAAGTCAAGCGTTTTCTTTAGAGATATGCAACATCATTTCATTGTTATTTATTCTATCTGTAATTATTAGTGCGAAAGCACCTTGCGTATAGGTGCAGCTATGTACTTCTCCCACTGTTCTTTTAAGCTGTGTTCCTGAATGAACTTCATCACCTTCTCCCATTTATCCTGCAATTCCTTGTGCAGCTTCTGCAAAGCTGTCAATTCTCCGGTGACACGAGTTATCTCAGCGGACTTTTCTTCAACAGTCTTTTTGAGATCATCATTATCCTTGGAAAGCTTTACGGACTTGTCTTTAAGCGCCTTTATTTCATCTGTAAGCTCGTGAAGCTGATTACCAATATTTTTATTTTCTGCTGCAAGACGCTGATTGCGTTCCAGTAATGCGCGCTCATCAGCAACATCATCATAGAACCTATCGAACTGTTCATTAACTTTAATTAACTGGTCATTGAGCGAACCGTTCTCCTGCCGAAGTTCAGCGTTTTCAGATTTTAATGCTTCAACCTTGCCTTTGAGCGTTTCGTTTTCGGCAGCGGTGTCACGGGTCGTGATGTAGGCTTCGGCAGAAGCTTTCAGCTTGTCGTAGTCGGTACGCTTCAATGCGACTGTATTCAGCGGAAGGTTTTTGGCTGAAATACTTTCTATGTTCTCGATCTCCTGCGACTGCCGTTCGGTCTGCTCTAACTGCTCCTGCGTCTTTTTGAGTTTATATTCGGCAACAGACAAATGCTCGGCAGCACTGCCTTTGATTCCACGTTCAAGATCGTAACCGCAGGAACGTGCAATAAAATCATACCATTCGTCCTGCAAGCGCGCATAGCTGTCGCGACCTTTCCAGAACTCCGAACAGTTTATCCTGCGGCAGGGCTGACCTTTTCTGTCTTTGCCCAACACCGTCGGGATAAACGTGATGTGCATGTGCGGGGTAGCTTCGTCCATGTGAACGACTGCTGCCACCACAAACTGTTCGCCGCCGACTTTAGCTGTAACAAACTGATATGCGTCCTCGAAAAAGCGTTTTGTCCGTTCGGCTCCGAGCCGGTCAAAAAACGACTTGTCCGATGTGATAATGAACTCACAAAGAACCGTGCTTTGCTTCTCTCCCTTTAACCGGAGATTGCCTTTGAGCTGATGTCGGTCGCGTATTTTGTTGAAGGTCTCCCAATAACTACCCTGCGGAGCCTTCAAATGAAAGTTCTCTTTGGAGCGAGACCTGTCAATGTCGTGGTTACTGTAATTATGGTTTTTCCGTTCGTTGTGCCGTTCAACGAGGGGAACGGCTCCGACCTTGTGATTCTGATTTCTTATTATTGCAAAGCTCATTATTATTTCTCTCCCGTCTGTTCATTGTTTTTTCGCGGGCGAAACCCGAAATGTTTTCCCGCTGCGTATGCAGCATAGGGAGTCCAGAGGGAACGGCTGGCCCACAGGACTATTTGCTCGCAAATAGTCCTAATGGGTTACAACTATCCCGGCGGTATAGGTTTCC
>CAMVBT010000002.1 GCA_947165805.1 uncultured Clostridia bacterium | reverse complement strand
ACATCATCCCCTATCGCACAGGAGCCGTGTATCGCTTCCACAATCGCTCTGTGGAGGCTTTCTTCGTGGAGTGTCGGGGAGTGTTTGCATTTCTTCTTTCCGCTCTCCAAACGGCTCACACAACGCCACACGATCTCCTTGTAGCCCTTTGCCGTCCATGTTGTCCTGCGGTACGCCGCGCCGCATTCGGCGCAATACATCCGCTCTGTCAGCGCATACTTGGCACTGTACTGCCCGTTGTTGTTCGTTTCCTTGCCTGATATCTTTTTCAGACTGTTGCGGCGGGTTATCTCGATCTGTGCCTTGTTGAAGGTATCGCGGTCGATTATCGCCGCATGGTGATCACTGACATAGTACATCGGAAGTTCTCCGGTGTTCTTTTTTGTTTTCTTGGATATGCAGTCAACGGTAAAGGTCTTTTGCAGGAGCGCATCTCCCGCATATTTCTCATTCTGAAGTATGCTTGATATAGTCGAGATCGACCACTTGACAGCTCCGCGGGCATTCGGTGTGTTCTGCTCTATAAGCTTGTCAGCTATATTCCTGTAGCTTGCTCCGTCCAGGAACATAGTGAATATCAGTCTGACCGTTTCCGCTTGCTCGGGAATTATGCGAGGCTCGCCGTTCTCGTCCTTTTCATAGCCGAATATCGCCGCCATGCTAAATTTGCCTTGCTCGAAGGAGCGACGGATACCCCAGGATACGTTTTTGCTTATGCTCTCGGATTCCGCTTGTGCAAACCATGAGAATATCGTCAGCAGCATCTCGTCTGACTGCTCAAGGGTGTTGATGTTCTCTTTCTCAAAGATGACTGTGATTCCCAGCGCTTTCAGCTCTCGGACATACTGTAAGCTCTCCACTGTGTTACGAGCGAAGCGACTCACGGATTTTGCAAGTATTATGTCAATGCTCCCTCGACGGCAGTATCGTATCATTTTGAGGAACTCCGGGCGTTTCTTCGCCTGTGTGCCGGTGATACCCTCGTCCGCGAAGACAGCGACCTTTTTCCAATCTTCGTGACTGCTTATGTATTCATCGTAATACCGGCACTGCGCATCGTAGCTGCTCGTCTGTTCTTCCTCGGCTGTCGATACTCGGCAGTAGGCGGCGACCCGCTTCACAGCACTTTTCTTTTTTGCAGTCTCAGTCTGCGGCTTAGCGGGAATGACTGTTACCCGCATCTTGCCGCCAGATTCTACCGGTATGTTAGGTACTAACATTTCTGTCACGCTCCTTGTATCGGGATCGTTTTGTCATTGACAAGCACGGCGCTGACCGTGCCGCCGTCTATGACTATATATTTAATGACCAGTCTGGTCAGTTCCATATCAAATTCTTCGATCTTTTCGTGATGTGTAAGGATATCGAGCAGAGAGTCGGTCTTGTCGCGGTCATCGTATGTGAAGGAGTCGTACCGTATTGAGGCCGCCCGAAGTATATCTGCCATGAGCTTATCCGCATCGGCTGCAGAATCACTCATCTGCTCCTTGATCTGTTCCTCTGCCAGTGTAAGCTGTGCGGTGGGCTTGTATTCCACGCTGTCTGTCGGTGCCGCAAGTGTTGGCTCGGCTATCAGCATATTTACTGTCGTCATAGTCAGAGCCTTTATATCATTCACACTGAGCCGTTTGCACTCGGTGTTCCGACCGTATTTTATAAGGCTTCGCAGATATTTGGTAGTGTTATCCACCGGAAGTGCCGTTTTTCCTTTTTCTGATTTGATAGTATTTGCTCTGTCAAATATCTCCTGTTCCACAATCTGTGGGTATGTATCATCGCCGATATAACGCTTGTTCTCGATAATCCTGCTGACCATGTTTTTGTTCCATAGAACCTTGTCATTGTTATATGGCACTGTCATCTCGGCTGCAATGCTTTTCAGAGACATTCCGTTCAGATACACCTCAAATATCTGACGAACGGCTTCGGATTCGGCGGGTTCGGCAATGTACTTGCCGCCGCGCATCATATATCCGAACGGAATGTTTCTGTTGCATTTCATGGCACTTACCGCCTTTCTACTGTTTCTGTGAACTCCACACCGCCGATGAGCCTGAACACTACCTCTTTTTCAGACATTGCGGTCATCTTCTCGGTCATGAGTCCGAATACGGTTTCATCGAATTCTGTCATAACTTCATGTTCGTCCAGTATATCCATAAGATCAGAAAGCTTGTCCAGCGTACTGACGATGCCGTCTGTATCGCAGGATGCTGTCATAAGCTCTTTAAGACGCATGATCTTCGCTTCGATCTCTTTTTTCTGCGCGTTGTATATGTCATCGGAGAGGATTCCGCTGCTATGAAGTCGGGTGATCTGGTTCATTTTCTCGCGGGCTGCTATCAGTTCACCCCTTGCGGAGAGTATCTTCTGATTCCCACATTGTTTCTTCATTATCAAGTCCTCAAGCTGACTAACCGCCGAAGATATGATCTTGTCGCCGAAGCGTTTAAGCTTGTTGAACATTCTTATGTATGCGTCCTTGAGGAGTTCTTCGGGTATTGACCTAACCGGACACAGGTCTGCATTTTTGCTGTGCTTGTTGCATATCCAATATGCTTTGTCTCGTATATTTATCCTTTTGAACAAATAACCGCAATGTCCGCAGTTTATTTTACGGGTGAAAGTATATTGAGTTCCGTATGAACGCTCTGTAGGTCTGCGACTGATGATCAGTTCTTGAACCTTTCTGAACGTTTCCTTATCAATGATTGGTTCATGGGTTTCTTGTGCATAGTATTTGGGCTGTTCTCCCCTGTTTTGCCGCTTTACAAACGGCAAGGTTTCAGATGTATAGTATTTATGGAGCACCGAATCCCCGATATACTTCTCATTAGTTAATATATAACTGATCGTTGCTGCGTACCATTGTATGCCTGTTTCATCTGTAAGATTATCAGCGATTGTCCGAAGTCCGAGTCCATTCAGAAAATCATCAAATATTCTTTTTACAGTCTCCGCATTGTTTTCATCTATAAATAATTGGCTGTTATCATAATTATAGCCATAAGCCGGAGATCCGTTTGTATAAGTGCCGTTTTGCATACTTTTCTGTATGCTCCAGCGTAAGTTCTTCGATATGGACAGCGATTCATTCTGCGCTACCATACCGAGCAGGGTTATAAGCGTTTCTCCCTCGGTCTTGTTGGTATCAATGTTGTTTTCCTCGAAGTAAACGGATATTCCGAGCTGCTTCAGCTCACGAACCGCTTCGAGGCAGTCTTTTGTGTTACGAGCGAATCTCGTTACGGATTTTACTATAATTCTATCGAACTTGTGTTTTCGGGCATCGTTCATCATGCGGTTGAACTCGTCACGCTTATCCGTGCAGGTACCGGTGATGCCCTCGTCCGCGTAAATGTCTATCAGTATAGTGTCATCGCTGTTGGCTGCGATGCTGTTGTAGTATCTGTACTGTGCCGAGAATGAATGGAGCTGATCTTCGCTGTCGCTTGATACCCTTATGTATGCCGCAAGCCGCGTGATGATCTTGACATCGGTCGCCGCCTGTATTTTTGTGATAACCATGCGATCAGTCCTTTCTTTTCGTATTTATTACAGTACACAATACCACTTTTCTGTCTGTATTGCTATTACCAATGTGGACAGATTTATTTCTGTTTTCCTGTGCAGTTTACCTTGAAACGTTCGGAAAGCAGTTCTGCGTGTTTTTCCGATATTCTGCCGTCTTTCAGCAGTTTCTCAACATACTGTAAGCAGAGCATATTTATTAACTCGATCCTGATCTCGTCAAGCGCGTATATGTCAGTTCTCATGGCATTCTCCGAAAATAAAATGACCGCCGACCTATATGGATAACAGATCGGCGGTCTGTATATCAATAGCGTAACAGCATAGCACTGCTACGCTATATTGCCTGTAAGTTGTTCCGGCATATTTGTCCCCGACACCCCTGCCAGCACTCCATATTATGGAGCTTCCGGGAATATATCGGGCTGCCGCCGGCGCGGCATCATGGGACTCTCACCCCCGCATGGTTCTCATGTGGCTGCCCTCATTGCTTGAGGCTGTGACTGGACAGAAGTATCATTGTACCCTCTTGCTTTTCATCGCACGAAACAACGGCTGCCAACCGCTGCCCGGGATCTTACTCTGCGACTCCTACATTAACGGACGGATCATAATTGTCGAGCTGTACGCTCTTGGCAAAAGCTGCCTCGCTTATCCTCGCTTGTAATGCCGACCATCGCTTTCATTTCCCGCTCTGCTACGCCCGCAGGCGCAAAAGGGAATGTACCCGATATACTGCTATTCAATTTTCAAAGAACAGGTGAGGGAAATATTTATCCCTTCATAATATAAGGACATCAGAAGCACCATTTTATACCCCCTGTTCTACAAATTATTATTCTTTCGACAAGATTTTAGCTAATTTAGCCAGTATTCTGACTTTCTTTTTATGTACATTTTTCTGTGCAATTCCCAATTCGTCAGCTACTCTCTGTTCCGTCTTGTCATTAAAAAACAGAGCTTCAATGATATATCTTTCTTCAAATGATAGTTCATCAAGAGCCCTGTCAACCATAACTGCGGTATCCAACGCGTCTATGCTGAAACTCGTATCTTCAAACTCATGCCCCAATTCCATTAAGCGTTCAATTGAATCTTCCGGACAGGTAATACAGTCAACGGTTTCTGTCTCGTTATCAACTTTTATGACGCCCTTTTTTCTGCGCCGATAATTTCTTGCTTCATTTTCCGGCTCCGTGATGTAAAGTCTGTAAACCTCTTTTGTCACCTCAACCATTGTTCCGTTGCATACCACTGTGTACTTTTTCTCGCTCATATTGACCGTCCTTTCGGGCGGACGCTCCGGTCAGGCGGATGTTCGGGAACACAGTCTGCAAGGCACACGGCGGCAAACGCAATACGGATGCACAAACAGTGATGTTCCGGCGACAGGGCAGATTCCCGAAACGGGTATGTGCCTTATCATCTGAACATCCGCTGCCGTATGCATCCGACATAAGATATTATTTTTGTCCGAGGGCGACGGGTCGTTTACCGCCTGTTCCCTTGAACTGAATATATCTTAACATATTTCGGACGAAAAAAATTATAGTAAACTATAAGATTTTCGCAAAATTTTATAGTCCACTATAATTCTTTTGAGAATTTTTGTGATATAATATAAGGTTAGGTGTTTTAATCATTACCAAACCAATAAAAAATGACCGGCTCCGGATTATCCGTGTCGGTCATATTGTATCTATCATTGAGGCAAACAACTGCATGAGCTTTCGCTGTTCGGCAGGTACTTTTCTTTTCAGCTTCGGGATCAAAGCAAGCAGCTCCGGCGGTATATATGACGCTCCTGCAGCAGTGCCGGACTGAAAATATGACAAAGGCACCGTTAAGATGTCGGCTATCTTCATCAATGTTGTTACTTTGGCTTCGCTCTGTCCGTTCTCGATTCGGGAGAGCGCCGCAGATGTAATTCCGACATAAATTGCGAGTTCCGTTGCGGTCATACCGAGTTCCTCGCGTCTTGCGACTATTTTCGCTCCCATTTCGGCAAGCTGCGGGTTATATTCCTTTGCCATGCGCTCTCCCTCCTTCCGGCATAAAATAAAGTGAGGTCAAAGCATTCGCATCGTCAAATTCCGCGTGCCGAACAAGAGCGCAGGGCATACCTGTGCATATAGTTCAAGCAAGCAGTTCATTGACATTTAATGCGTTATGCTTCGACCCCACTCGGTCCTTCGTACAGCCCACTCGCTGCACGGTTTTTTACAATAAATATCGTTTTACTGTCTGTATTCAGTTGTGATCATATGTTTATGGGTTTATACGAAACAAGCCACCGCTCCTAAGCGAATCGACAGAGAGCTGTGTATATTCATACAAGCGTCTGCTTTCCGGTTTCTTTGTGCTGACGTGCTTTTTCTTGAGTTCTATAACATCTACGCCGTCTTTTTTCTTTTTCAATTCAATATCTTTGCCATTATACAGATTTTCACAGATAGTATCAAGAAGCTCTTTTGTAACAAGGCATTCTCCATAGCTGTCGATTTGATAATCATCGAGAACACGGGCGAGTTCTTCTTCGGCATCAAGTTCCTGCGCTGTCATGTCGAAACGTTCTTGTCCGTCATGATCGACATACAACTCCGGCGGGATATCGCCGCATCTGCCGGTAGAAATAACAAACCTTCTCATTGAACGGACGATAGGATCATACCTTGCCTCATCAGCAGACATGACAATGCGCAGCGTTCCCATTGCAAAGGCATAGAACTCAAACACACATTCACAGTTTACTATCTCGTCAACATACCGTTCATTGAAGCTGTGTATTTTTCCGCATTTCGGGCAGCATACAACATATCCGACCGTATTCATCTTTTTCCTCTCTCGTTCTGCTGTCAAAGGTCTTTCAGAACCTTTACCGCAATTCCCCTGACTGTAAATTTCCTGCCGAACATACGTTTCCTGTCCGACCATGACTCATTCTCTGCCCAGAGATATGAGCCTTTTTTATCTGTACAATAACGTTTAAGCGTATTGCCTTCGCCGTCGATGTATGCCACAACGATATCTCCCTCGGCAGGCCGGCTGCTCTCTTGAAATATAACGAGGTCGCCGTCATCTATTCCGGCACTTATCATGGATTCTCCGCAGACGGGCATTGAATAGAACTTTCCCTTGAGACCTCGGAGAAATGATGACGGCAGCGAGACGTATTCCTCAACATAAGCGTCATCGACCATATCTGGCGTTCCGGCGGGAACAGAAGCGTCTATCATACCGACAGCTCTGTAACTGTTATCAAACTTGTCCATGATATCGGTATTTATCTTTCCGTCTGTATATTGCAGCATCTTCAACTCGTCCATTGCTATCAGATATCGGTGCGCGGTCACATGGCTTATACCGAATTTCGCTCCGATCTCTCTGGTCGTCGGCGGCTGTCCGCAGTTTTCAACGACATGGCTGTTGATATACTCCAGTATTCTTTCCATCAGGTTATGATCTTTAGACCTCATAGCTCAAACCCTCTTATCCTCGGCAACTGTTTGTTACATATAGCATTATAGCACATCTTCGTCCGTTTGAAAAGAGGAAATTTGCCTCTTACCATTTCATGCACAAAATTTCGAGCACGTTCAAACTGCAAGAGGCAAAATTCATCTATTTGTTGGGCTTTTGAGCCTTCATAACTTGTTTTAACATTTCGGCATAACTCAACACGACATCTTTAGGGGCGGTTATGCGTATCCCGCCTCTGAAACGGAATACCCATGCGAAAAAGGTCGAACTCGGACGGACGGTCACGGATGCGGAGAAATGCTCACTGTCTATGATCTCGGTTTGTACATCTTCTCCGAAACGATCAATGATGTTCAGCATATACCTGTTCTCGGCAATTAGGGTAACTGTGCGTTCTTCCTCGTTGCCGTCAAACATCTGCAGCACCATTTTGCTGTAGTCGGCTATATTGAATTGCGGATCGATATACGCATTATCATCAAGCACTGCAACATTTCTCATGCGGTCTATCCTGAATGGTACGATACAGTTCTTTTCTTCGGAATATGAAGGCGCATAGTATCTGTCATCGTCCCACACAAGCGCCTGCGGAGATACCTTGTATTCTTTTCCGTTATGACGTAAAACGATCTCCTTAGTCGGGAGAATGTCTATGTATTGGAAAGAGATCTTCTTTCCTTCCGTAATTGCTGTTGATACAGCATCAACGGTACGAAAAATACCGGGACTGAGTGTTTTCAGTCGGTTCACAGGGATTGCCCCGTTGATGATCTGCTGCCTGTTATGCTCGTTAGTCAATCCGGTCAGCTTGTTTATTATTCCTTCGCTCTTATCCGCGGTTATAAACCGTGAGCTTGCCACTGCATCGGCAAGCATTTTTATCTCCGCAAGTTCAAACAAGCGGCTGCCGATATAGAAGACCTTGTTCTTACCTGCCATTTCCGAAATAACATCTATGCCAAACGCTTGCAGCACAGAAATATCATCTCGGATCGTACTTCGGTTGGCTTTGTAGCCGTTATCTTCGTATTTCTGTATAAGTTTTTCCGCTGTGACAGGATGATTTTCGTCTGTGTTTTCCAACAGATAGTGTTCGAGGAAGAGCAGACGACCTTTGGTGTTGAGTTCATTCATATTTACCACCTTTGAAAATTAGAAAAGAATTCCTTCGGTATCCGTTCTGTCCTATACAAACCATATCACATAGATGAGTTTATTTTCTTCTTTCACCGTTATTATTTTCCGGCACCGTAATATTTTCTGCATGATACCAACGCAGCGGCAAGTGACACGAGTAATACCGCAGCCGGAAGCTCCGCGCCCGTGGCGGGGTTATCCGAAGCTGTGCTGCCGGATACGTCAGAAGCGTTTTCATCTTCCGCTGTCTGTGCGCTTGCATCGCTGTCTCCGTCTGTTCCCGCCTCCGCGGAAAGTATCTTTATTCTGCCTTCGCCGTAAAGGTTACTGTACTTTTCCGGTATTACACCGCCGAGGTCATCACGGATATATACCGAAATAAGATCGGAATCGGACATGACATTGTCGTGTATGATCTTGCACTTGCCTGTGAATATGTAACCGTCACCGCCGTTTTTGAGGAAATAATCATGTGAGGCAAGAGTATAAGTTTTCTTCTTATCAAGCGGTTCACCGTTTATCAGCACATTCTTTACTCTGTATTCTCCGTCAACGCCGAGAAATACGCCGGTCTCGTCAAGTTTTACGGAACTTGGGATACTGTCATCTATCGTGTACTCAATGCCGGAAGTGTGGATAAACGAGCCGTGTTCGCCGGGATAATTCATAGCGCCGGTCTCAAGCATATCAAGTATCTGCTGTCCGGTAACTTCCGCTACAAGTGTCATATTTCCGAAGGGGAATACCGAGATCGCATCCTTGTATGCTATATCTCCTGCATTGATAGCTGCTCTAATACCGCCGCCGTTCACAATGCCGACATCGGCTCCGAGAACATACTTATACGCATCGGCGCAGAGGTCACCGAGGTTTGTCTCGTGGTTTCTTGCCACTCTTTCACCTGTTTCCGGATCATTCGAGATAAGATCGTAAGCGGAAGTACCGATCTTTTGGTCAAGTATATCGCTGTACTCCGACTGTATCTGTATCATTGTTCTGTTGACAGTCTCATCAACAAATCTTCCTTCTCTGCCGTCCGGTTCGAGCCATGTATCTTCCGCTATCCCGGAGCCTTCATCGGGAGCGGGAACGCTGCCGACAAGCTCGGTGGATATTTTACCCTCGGGGGTTATGGTCATTTTACCGATGTTAGCAAGCTTTGTTCCGGTCTGTGTTATTATCACGTCCTTGCCGTCCTTTGACTTCACGGTAAGAGCAGGGGTCACATCGTGAGAATGTGCGTCTATCACCGCGTCTATGCCGGAAAGCTCGGCAACGATCTCCTGTGCGCTCCAGCCCTCTCTGACATCGGTCTCTCCGAGATGACAAGTAGGATAACATGATCCGCCCCTTCGTCTCTCGCGTTATCTACCGCTGTCTGGATGCGCTCATAAACGCTGCCGTCCTCGTCGAAACTATAGATATATTCGCCGGCATCATTCTGAAAATATACGGGAGTCGAGCCCGAGAGCGTTTCGGGAGTTGTCGCGCCGACAAATGCTATCTTCCTGCCGCCCGCTTCGACGATCTTGTACGGGTCAAACAGGAGCTCGCCTGTCTCCTTGTTGTAAAGATTTGAGCAGATATATCCACAGTTCAGCTCATCGGCTCTCACCAAAAGCTCTGTCATACTGTAGTCGAATTCGTGATTGCCGAGCGTCGCCGCATCATATCCGACTGTGTTCATCAGACGCGTTATGTACGCTCCTTTCGACAATGTGCCTATCGGTGCGCCTTGTATAGCGTCACCCGCATCGACGAGCAGAACATTATTGTATTCTCGCGCAGCGCAGCCGATCTTCACTCGCCGTTCAGTTCAGAGTCTTTTTGATAGTGAGTATATTCCGTCCGTCCTTATAATCATAGATCACATCGTCCATGCTCTTCTTTACCATAAAGATGCCGAGACCGCCCTTTTTCCTTTTGAGCGCTGCCGGCGAGGTGTCGGGATCGGGCTTCGCAAGCGGGTCATAACGCTCTCCGTTGTCGATAAAGGTTATCTCTACCGAAAGCGGATCGTCCGTTACCGATACCTGAACCACCGCAGTTCCTATTTCGGGATTGTAGGCGTAATTTGCGATATTTACGAACAGCTCCTCCACAGCAACATCTATCTGAGTCTTGACTCTTATATTGCAGTTCGCGGCTTCAAGCTGCTCATCCACAAAATCAAGCACCTTCGGGAGATTGGTGTTCAGTGCTTCCAAAACAAGTTCTTTCATTGGTTTTCCTCCGTTCCAAGATATCTGAATGCCAGCATCGTCAGATCGTCGAACTGCGGTGCTTCCTTGACAAATGCGTCCACAGCGGCGCGGACATTTCTGAGTATATTCTCCGGTGAAGCATCGGGTGCTGCATTAAGCACTTCGACCGTGCGTTCCGTGCCGAACAGCTCATCGTTCGCGTCGGTAGCCTCCGCAACGCCGTCGGTATATACAAATATGCAGTCGCCTTTGTTCAACGTGATCTCATAGTTCGTGTATTTTGATTTTTTGAAAGCTCCGATAGGCATACCGTGCTTATCCTTGAGCATCTCATATCTGCCGTTACTGTTCAGCATAGGATATTCGTGTCCTGCGTTGGAGGCTGTGAGCTTGCCCGTACTTATCTCCAGTATTCCGAGCCACACGGTAACAAACATATGCGCGTCGTTGTTGGCGCAGACCTGCTTGTTTACTCTTGCGAGTATCTCCGCGGGTGTGCCGCCCATAAGTGCGTGGTCGTTTATCAGTATCTTCGCCGCCATCATGAACAGCGCTGCCGGCACACCTTTTCCGGAAACATCGGCAATCACCATTCCGAGATGATCGTCATCTACCAGGAAGAAGTCATAGAAGTCGCCGCCTACCTCCTTTGCGGGATCCATAGACGCATACAGTTCAAATTCCTTACGTTCGGGGAACGCCGGGAAAATATTAGGCAGCATACTTGTCTGTATGTTCGTGGCAAGCGAGAGCTCTGCGGCAACGTGCTCCTTCTCCGCGACAAGACGCATATTCTCGTTTGTATATCTGTCTATTTCCTGCGCAAGATCAGCGAATCTGTCAGCAACCGCACCGATCTCGTTACGTGTTGCGATGCGGCTCATTTTTTCCACGACCGCTTCGCTGTTCTTGTCATTCATATATTCTTCGACACCGGTCTTTACTTTGGAAAGGGGCTTTATAGCGTTTACGAATATAAACAGCATCAGAAGTGTATTCAGGACGACAAGCACCAGAAAGCCTATTATCATCGAGTTCATGGCATGATTCAGAAGATCGCGTCTGAACTCGGTAAAGTCATAACGAATACACTGATAACAGCCTATTACCCCGTCGAAAACAACAGGCGTATATCCTATATAATAAACCTTGCCGTCTGTCGGATCGGAATATACCTCATACAGCGTCTTTCCCGCTTCATTGAGTTCTCCTGCGAGTATCTGCCTTACGGCACTATGCTGCGACGCTTCATAACTTATTGTCTTGAACGCTTCGCTGTATGCAAATGTGTTATATGGGTCTGAAAATGATTCTTCCGATAACACGTCGGGCTCATCCGCTGTATTTCTCAGATACAGAAACGCCTCATGCTCATTCGTGAACGATATACAATCAATGCTCGCGTATTTGAGCTGTTTTATTTCCATATCTCTGAGCAGCACCATGACTTGAAATATATTTCTGGCATTGAACATCTGCAGTTCCGGATCACACTCCGCAAAATCATTTCGCTCTCCGTAACTGTATGCGTTCAAGGCGCTTTGGATCTCCTCGCTTTCCAATCGGGCGATCTCTTCTTCGGTCAAAGCTCTTGTTATATCATCACCGTGCTCTTTTGTATAATCCCAGAACCAGCTTGTCATTCCCGTCATAGCTTCCGAGCTGCTCATATTGATAAGATCGCGATCTATCATCTCATTTTTCGATGAAAGGAAAGACTTCTCCGTTATCGAGTAATCCGTGATCATTGAATAAGCAAGCGTGGCGACAAAAATGAGCAGGGTAATGATGCCTATCTGTACCAGCAGCTTCCGATTTCTTTTTCTTGGCATTTGTATATCACCTTTCATGGAATTTATTCAAACCGACAGCCCTCCGTCGATAACAAATGACTGCCCGGTAATGTACTTTGCCTTATCACTTATGAGGAACGCGCACAGCTCCGCGACCTCCTCCGGCTTTCCGAAGCGCTTCATCGGTATCTTTGCAAGGCTTTCCGTGCGGAACTTCTCATCAAATCCCGCTGTCATTTCCGTTTCGATAAATCCGGGAGCGACCGTATTCACACGGATATTTTTGCCCGCAAGCTCTGTCGCGGCAGCTCTCGTCATTGCGTCAAGCGCCCCTTTAGACGCACAATAGCCTGACTGTCCGACACCGCCTCTGATACTGAACACCGAGCTTATATTAACTATCGCACCGCCCTTTTTTGACACGAGCGGAACTATCGCACCCTGCATTATCCTCATTGCAGAGAACAAGTTAGTTTCTATCACGTTTTCCCATTTAACGGGGGCTGCAGCGAACAGCGGCTCCGGCGCAGTAATGCCGATACAGTTGACAAGAGCATCAATGCCGCCGAAAGACCGTATCTCTGCTTTGACTGTCTTTTCGATGTTCTCACGGTCATCGGTATCAAGGGCGAACAGCTTCGCACCGAGAGCTTCGAGCTCCGGCTTCATCGTGCGGTATGAACCGAGGACTTCCGCACCCTCGGCAATGAACAGCTTGCCGCAGGCAAGACCGATACCGCCGGAAATGCCTGTGACAAGCACTTTTTTACCTTCAAGTATTCCCATAGTTTACGCCCTTTCGATCATTGATGTGCAGTAATTACCGACCATATCAACGCCCGTAACAAGCACTTTATCGTATTTGCCGCAGCTTATCGCCGCAGCCGCAAAAGCCGCGTTAATCGCATATCCGCAGCCGAGAGTTTCACCCGTGTATTTCTTCGGAGCAAGCCGAACCGCTTCGGGGAATTTTTTATATATTGCGGCATCTTCCATATCATCGAAGTATGTTCCGTTTGCGGCTGTGAATACCGCATCGGGAGTGTCATTATATCTGTCAAGCACACCGAAAACAATTTCGGCGGAATTATCGTCAAGTCTGTGAAGGAGCGGGCTTTTACCGAGAGACGCGGACGAAAAATCCGTCACCGCGCAATGCGTTTTATCTGTCTTTTCGCGGGTCAGCATAAACATTGCGGCGCCCTCCGAAAGCTCGCTGCATTTCAGCGTTTCGAGCCTGCCGAGCTCGGCATAAAGCGCTTCGTTGTATTCCTCGACCGAGCCGCAGAGTATCATATCAGCCTTGTTTGTTCCGAGCAGCAGGGAAGAGTATTCAAGCGGATCGCCGCCCGTAAGCACCGTACTCACGCCCTTGAAGCCGTTCAGAATACATATCTGCCCGACACAGGCGTTCGGCACCATTCCCGAATAAACAAACGGGCTGCAAAGTCCGGGAACATCCTTCACGACCGTGTCCGCGAACTGTGTATAATATACGCTCGAACCGTAGCCTGTGGATATGATCGTGCCTATCCTGCGGCGGTCGGTATCCTCGGGGACGAAAGCCCCGCGTACTGCGTTGTCGGCGGCAGTGCAGGCGAGCTTGTTGTATCTGCTGTTCCGGCGCATTTTCGCGGGAGGTATCTGCGAATCAAATTCTATCGGCATGGGTGATAAAGCTGCTTCACTGCCGTTCAGAAGTTCCGTGACAGTCTCCACAGACTGCGCGCAGCGGGAGATGATGCCGACGCTTTCAATATACGCTGTCATTCGTCCCCCCACCTTCTTATAACGATGCTTGCGCTGTTGCCGGCAAAGCCGAAACTGTTCGACATCGCGTAGTCTATGTCGATCTTTTTAGGAGCATTGTACATTCCGCTGTCGTCGAGCGGATCCGTAAGACGCGGCATAATTATCGGCTCTCCGCTCTGAATCGAACGCAGAACGCTTGCAAGCTCTATTGCGCCAGACGCTCCCATACAATGTCCGATAAGCGACTTGGTCGAGCTTACGAACGGTTTGCGTTCCGCACTGTCGTACAGCTTTTTCAGCGCATTCGTTTCCATAGAGTCATTGAGCACCGTGCCTGTGCCGTGACCATTGATGTAGTCTATCTGTTCAGCGGAAATACCCGCGTCATCGAGAGCGTTCAGCATAAGATGATATGCTTCCTCACCCGTAGGCTCTGGGCTTGTAGCGTGATAAGCGTCATTGCCGCTCGCAAAGCCGAGTATCTCACAGTATATCTTCGCTTTTCTCGCCTGTGCGCTTTCGAGCGTTTCAAGCATGAAAAACGCGCCGCCCTCACCGATGTTTATCCCGTCGTGGTTCACATCATACGGATTGCAGACATCGTGGGACAGTGATTTAAGGCAGTTGAAACCATAGCCCGCTATCTGCGTCTGCTCTTCCGCGCCGCCAGCGACCGCGCATCTGCACAGCCCGTTTCTTATGAAGTCGAACGCCATTCCTATCGCAGTGGTTCCCGCAGCGCATGAAGCCGAGGATATATCGACAGTACCGCGCACCCCCGCAAGACCTGCGGCATATACCGCAAATTCGTTCATCATGGCGAGCGTGTCCGCACCGATTCTGCTGTGGGCGAGATATGTGTTATCTCGGGCGAGGAGTGTCCCGAAGAACATACGGCAATCCGCGCCATAAGCGGAGATGTCCGCACTCGTCAGTCCCGCATCGGCAAGCATTTCATTAAGTGAACGACCAATAATATCAAACAGCCTGTTTTCGCAGTCGAGTCCGTCGATCTCACCGAATTTATCCGTCAGCAGACCCGTTGTATCGAATGCCGTACAGGGCTTTATCTCACCGCTGAGAGCGCCCATTCCGGTTATTACCACTCTGTTCATTCTGTTATACCATGCTCATTAAGATATGCCGCGATAGCGTTCACGGAGTACAGTTTCTTTACATCCTCGGCAGGAACATCATACCCGAACAGCTCAAATATCATTGTGACGAGTTCAAGTGAGTCTATCGAATCGAGCCCGAGGTTGGGGCGGTCATCGCCCGTGTTGAAGATGATAGTGTCGTCGGTCATTCCGGCGCGCGTATCATCATCTATATCGAGATGAGAGATAAGGCTCTCTCTTATTATCTTTTTAAATTCTTCGTTCATACGTTTGTCTCCCTTTTCGGATAATAGACATAGCTTATTCTTTTGCTTGTCTTTGAAATCAGCACGGAAAGCACCTTGTCCCGGAAGGAATTTGCGTGATCTCCGATACCGTCCATTGAGAACACGAACTGCTTACACCCGCGCTCACGTACCCTTGCAAGCGACTCGGCTATCGGGAGCAGTATCACACCGCTGCCGTGGAGCGCCGCCGATGACGAAAGCGTTTTGAATATCGCGCTCCTGCGCTCCGGCATATATGCGAACACATACGCAGACAGAACGCCGTTTCTTACGCATAATACGCTGACATCTTTCGTCACTTCCGCGCCCGGCATTATCAGATGCTGATGATTGAGGGGGTTTTTATATTCGCTTGTCGGGGTCTGACGATACTGTTCGAGCAGTTCCTCCGACGCTTCACTGAGAAGCACTGTGGAATATCCCTGCCGACGGAGCGTATCGCACAGCCGCTTACCCGTCTTGTTCATGTAAGCGTCCCAGCGTTCCCAGAGATCGTCGCCGTCACAGCGGAACATATACCTTGACCCGCCCTGCTCAAATCCGAGCTTCTCCATAACGTGCATCAGAGCGGGTGCGAACTCACGTGCGTCCGAAAACGCAGTGCCGATCATTTTTTCAGCAGTATCGGCGGCATAACGGATAAGCGTCTGCATAACGCCCATGCCGCGTTTATCCGGCACGGTAAATACATAGCTTATGAAATCGCCGCCGTGCTCGTCCGATATTAACAGATACCCCGCCGGCTCGCCGTCAAGAAAAGCGTACAGCGCTCTTCCCGCGCGAGCCGTTCTGTCCGCACACCTGTCGGTGTACAGCGTCCGGTATCCGGAAAACAAGTCACGGTAAAGTCCGATATCGTCTTGCTTTACAGTTATCATTCGTTTACCCTTTTCTTAAAGAACAAATTTGCTCCGCGTGATACGATCATTGTTCTTCCGCGTGACTGTCATCAATGACAGTCACGAATATCGTCCGGCTTGCTTTCGTAGGAAGAATTGCAATAATGAGCCTGATTGCACCACAGACCGTTTTCCTGCTGATAGGAGTATCCGTGATAGCTCCAGAAGCAGCCCATTTCATGACCGTCCGGCGCATCCTCACTCCTCCAGGCGGCTCCGCCCGCAGCTCCCTCAAGGTCGTCTATGGACAGCTTTTCGTCGGTATTGGCTGCCTGTTCGGCTCTTTGTTTTCTGTCAGCCTCGATAAGTTCCTCGGCGGTAACATCATATCCCGCATCGGCAGCTATCTTAACGAGCTGTGCGGGGTCTGTGATACCTTTGATCTTTGCTTTCAGTTCCTCGTTTGTCTGAAGCTCCGCTATGAGCTTCTTTGCGTTTTCTTTTGACATATCGTTATCCTCCTGCTGTCAATCGGGCAGGGTTATATACCCGGTACCTTCATAGTTTGCATTGGTACAATAATATTCGTGTCGGCACCATATATTGTTATCCCGCTGATAATCCATACCGTAATAACTCATAAGGCAGCCCATTTCATGACCGTCGGGAGCGTCCTCGCCTCCCCACAACTCACCGCCCGCAGCACCTTCGAGATCATCGAGAGACAGCTTTTCGTCGGTGTTCTTTGACTGTTCCGCTCTCTTTTCCTTCTCGGCTTCGATCATTTCCTCGGCGGTAACATCATAGCCCGCCTCAACAGCTATCTTTAAGAGCTCCACGGGGTCGGTGATACCGTTCACCTTTGCTTTGAGTTCCTCGCTCGACTGTAAGTCGGCTATGAGTTTTTTTGCTGTTTCTTTTGACATGGTCATGCTCTCCTTATTATTTTGATGTATGCCGGATATCTGATGTTTATCGGTCAAATTTACCGGAACCTATCGTACAAGAATCGTTTGTACCTGAACCACAGCTCTTATTGTCAGAAATATAAAATTCATTATTGCACCATTCGTTGTGTTCTTCGCTGTAGCCTCTCCAATGATAGCTTACGTCACAGCCCATTTCGTGTCCGTCGGAAGCTGTCTCACCGTTTCCGCTTACACCGCCCGCAGCAGCTTCGAGGTCATCTAAAGACAGCTTTTCGTCCGTGTTCCTTGCCTGCTCCGCTCTCTTTTCCTTCTCGGCTTCGATCATTTCCTCGACGGTAACGTCATAGCCCGCGTCGACAGCTATCTTTAAAAGCTGCGCCGGGTCCGTGATACCTTTTACCTTTGCTTTGAGTTCTTCGTTTGTTCCAAGCTCTGCCATGAGCTTCTTTGCGTTTTCCTTTGACATTGTAATATCCTCCTGTTTGTTTTTGTTTTCGGTTTACTTTATCCCATGACATTTACAGCAAAACGGTAAGAGCCATGGGTACGGTTTAAAAACTTATCAGAAAAAAACATTTCCATATTTGTATTTTACAGATAGCTTTCGGACACGCCGCAGTTATATCCGCCGCCCGGATAATAATATATTTTTTGGCACCATTCATTGTTTTCCTCACTGTATGATTTGCCGTGATAGCACGCGGTACAGCCCATTTCGTGTCCGTCCGAGGCATCTTCGCCTTCCCATGTCCTACCGCCCGCAGCACCTTCGAGGTCGTCTAATGACAGCTTTTCGTCCGTGTTCTTTGCCTGCTCGGCTCTGTGCTCTCTGTCAGCCTCGATAAGTTCTTCGGCGGTAACGTCATATCCCGCGTCTACAGCTATCTTTACGAGCTGTGCGGCGTCGGTGATGCCGCTCACCTTTGCTTTGAGTTCTGCGTTTGTTTCGAGCTCCGCTATGAGCTTCTTTGCGGTTTCTTTTGACATATTGATCACCTCATTGCTTTTTCGTAAGAGCAGCAGCGCACATCACTCGCTCCGCTGCCCTGTATCTTGTATGGAAAGAACAGTATCAGTCCCAGATACCGCCCTTGCACTTATAATAACTCTTTGTGCACCACTCATCGTTTTCTTCGCTCCAGCTCTTATGGTGATAGCAGATGTCGCATCCCATTTCGTGACCGTCAGAAGCATCATCGCCTCCCCATCTTCTGCCGCCGGCGGCACCTTCGAGGTCATCGAGCGACAGCTTTTCGTCCGTGTTCTTTGCCTGCTCTGCTCTGCGCTCTCTGTCAGCCTCGATAAGTTCTTCGGCGGTAACGTCATATCCCGCATCTACAGCTATCTTTAAAAGCTGTTCCGGATCTGTGATCCCATTTACCTTTGCTTTGAGTTCCTCGTTTGTTTCGAGCTCCGCCATGAGCTTCTTTGCTGTTTCTTTTGACATTGTAAAGTCCTCCTATGTTTTTATTATATAATTGCCTTTACGGGCAATCGCTCACCGGATCGTTCTTTTCGCTGTCCTTATCCTTTTTCTTCGGCGGGCAGCGCTTTATGTATTCCTCGAAAGCGGGCTGCGCAGCAGCGGTCAGACGCTCCTCCCAGCCGTTTTCAAAGAAATAGCAGTTTTCCTCGTTCGGGGCGTAGTAATTGTCGCTTTTCAGCAGTGCACCGTTCCGGCAGCCGCCGGCGCAGCGATCCGCATATTTGCAGTCACGGCATTTTCCGCTCTTGTCACGCACCTCGGCTACCGTGGTGTGACACAGTCTGTTAAAGTCCGAATCCCGTGCGATGATGTCTTTAAGCGGTGTTTTAAACATATTCGGGAAATTAGGTGAATAGCCGCAGTCCGCCATTCCCATGCACGGGCAGACCATTCCGTCGGCACCGATATAGAAGTTATCACGCAGTACACCGCAGGAGAGGGTTTTCTTTTCTTTTTCCGCTCCACATTCGCGCCTGTAGAATATATCCCACTTATCGTCACCCGGCGTGTATATAAAAGCACCGGATATCATTATCGCCATGGGTGCGTCGTCCTCAAAATACTGCGGGATATACTTTTCCGCCATTTCGAGGTTTTCACGGAACGAAAGCTGCAAACCCGCGACCTCCGGGGATGCCCATTCGCCGAGCTGCATCATCGAGCCCAGCTTCATGCTCCTTACACCGAGAGAGGCGAGCAGGTTCACAGACTCACGAACTTTGTCAATATTCTTCCTGTGTACGCACATCGACACGGAAACGCTGTATCCGCGTTCTTTAAGGAGCTTCAGCGCCTTTATCGTTCTTTCTTCCGCGCCTTCGACTCCGCGCAGGAAGTCATGTACTCCCACACCGTCGTAGCTTAACTGGAACGAGGGCTTCTGACCGCACTTTTCAAGCTCGTCGAGCAGCTTTTCGTCCAAAAGCCAGCCATTGGTGTATATCGTTGTAATGTCGATCTCACGCTCCGAAAGCGCCGATACGATATCGAGGAAATCATCGCGTATCAAGGGTTCTCCGCCTGTCAGTCCGACCTTGTATATACCACATTCCGCAAGACTGTCGGCGATCTTTATTATCTGCTCGTGAGTGGGTGTGCCGTGCTTCGCGTGGGGCGCGGACATGAAGCAGTGACGGCATTTGAGATTGCAAGCTCCTGTTATCGACCAGTGTACCGATTCCTTGTATTCGGCGGGATAGGTGAAATATTCCTGCTCGGGACTGAGAAAATCAAGCAATCCCGCTTTATGTATGATGCCGTCTCTCTCGAAATCACTGATAAATCCCTGCTGATACTCATGCAGGCTCTCCACATCTATATCATGCGCGCCGTCGCATTTCATCAGAAGCAGGAAATACGGCTTGTCGAGAAATCTGACTTTCTTACTCTTCGTATCATATACTCCTCCGAGCCTATCCTTCCAGCCGCGCAACCGGTATCGTCTGTCAAGTACATACGTCATATCGGGTCACCTTTCTTTATAACGGTCATTCTTTTTCGAGCATTTTCTTCATTGCTTTCAGAGCGATTTTCTGTCTGCTCACGACAGTATCGTATGTCAGCCCCGTCTTTTCGGCTATGGCTTTCAGCGTCAGACCCCGGTAAAAGCGCAGTATCAGTATATCTCTCTGCTGCTGCGGGAGCTTTGCCAGAGCCTTTGCAAGGTCGGCGAAGCGTTCCCTGTCCATAATGACATCTTCCGCCGAGGGAAGAAGCTCCTGCTGTCCGGAGATAGCCGCAGGTCTGCGGTGCGTGCGGTAATGATCTATGACTGTGTCGTGGGAGAGCTTATATACAAGCGTCGATACCGACGCTCTGCTCCCGTCGTAGCTTTCCATAAGACGGAAGAGCTTTACGAACACTTCCTCGCACAGATCCTCCGCATCCTCGATCGGGACTACCCTTGCCGATATATACGAGAGCACTGTGTCTCTGTACTCTCTGTAAAGCTGCTCATGTGATAACGAAGGGCTCATTTGTCACTGCTCCCTTCGATGTCCGGCGGAGACGGTTCCAGTCCGCCCGCTGCGTCGGCAAGGTCTTCAAATGTAAGCAAGAGATCATCATCATATCGTGAGAGAGTGTCGTTTATCAGATCCTGTATGCTCTCGTCCCGCTCAAACCGCTGAAACGCGAACATCTCCGCAAGCAGTGTCTCCATATCCGGCATTGTTTTACCTCCTTCCTTTTCGCTTCTGTATATTTATCCGAACGAAAAGGGGAAATTGGGCAGACATTCCGAAACTTTGTAGGAATTCACAAAAATGTTGTATCGTTTTTGTTTATCCCGCCGCAACATCAAGCCTTTGTCTTTCGACAAGCTCCGCGAAATAACCGCCCTTGTCAATAAGCTCGTCATAAGTGCCGTCCTCGATGATCTGACCCTTATCAAGCACGAGGATACGGTCGCAGTTCTTTATTGTCGATAATCTGTGCGCTATGACTATACGGGTGCAGCCCATTCTGTCGAGCGCCGCGGAGACCTGCTTCTGCGTCTTGTTGTCGAGCGCGGAGGTCGCCTCGTCGAACATCAGCAGCTTCGGCTTCGGCGCGACCGCGCGGGCTATCATGAGTCTCTGCTTCTGACCGCCGGAAATACCGCCCTGTCCCTCGGACACCATTGTCTGCATTCCCATAGGCATAGCACGTATGTCATCGGCTATACCCGCTATCTCGGCGGCTTCCCATGCGTCGTCCAGTGTAAGTTCGGGAGCCGATATAACGATGTTCGAGTATATGTCATTCTGGAACAGACCGCCGTTCTGCGTCACGGCACCGATCTTACGGCGCAGCGAGCACAGATCGAGACTTTTCATATCCTTGTTGTCATAGTATATCGCACCGCGCTCGGGCTTTTCAAATCCCAGCAGCAGACGCATGAGTGTTGACTTTCCGCAGCCTGTTCTGCCGACGATCGCTATATACTCGCCCGCTTTTATCTTAAGCGACATATCGTTTACTATGTACGGCATATTTTCACCGTAGCGGAAATAGACGTTGTTGAGTTCTATTGCTCCGGTTATTTTTGTGACTATCTCCTTGTTGTCGGCAGCCTCGGGTTCGGCTTTAAGGAAAGGCTCCGCCATTTCCAGTATCGGCTTTACATTCGCTGACTGGAGCGCTATATTGGCAAGCGCCATGAACGCACCCATAAGGCTTCCGTAAGCCGCGTTGAACGCAAGATAGCTCGATGCGTCAACACCGCTCTGTGCTGCAAGCCAATACAGCAGGATCGTTGATATGAGGGTTATCGCAAGATTTATGACAGTGTTTATTTTCAAGAAAAGCGGCGGGGCATATTTGAGCCGGGCACCCTCGGAATACAGTTTGAGCCATTTTGCGAAAATACGCTTCTCGGCACCCGAGAGCTTGAGCTTCTGCACGCCCGTTATCATCGAATACGCCATACCCGACTGCTTTGCTTCATGCTCCATGTGACGTTTGGATATCTTTGTCTGAGTAAGCGAAGCAGCAGCAGTAAATACAATGCTGACCAGTATCACCAACAGCGACGGAACGACGAGTGTCGGTGCGAAGCTGAATATCTGCGTAATGTACATCAAAGAGAAAACAGATGACAGACCGGTAGAGAATACCACGCTCATTATGACTGAACAGAGTGTGTTTATCGACTGCGAGCGCTTTGTAAGCTCACCGGCGCTGTACTGACGGAAGAACGGAGCGGGAAGTGTCAGTATGCGCATCATGAGCGCTGCCTCCACGCTTACCGATGTCTTAGTCTGTAAGCGCTGCATGAGCAGCCCCTTTACCGAGTTTATCAGATTTGAAGCTATCGCGATGCAGACGATACATATAGTTACACCTATCAGCGCGGACTGTTCGCCGTTCTGGAGCACCTGACCCGTAAGTCCCTTTGTGATGCGCGGGATCAGCATTCCGATAACGGTCGCCGCAAAGGTCGCGATAACAATTATCACTATATCGGATCCCGACAGACAGTTCTTCATATATCCGATAAGATCGGGGATACCCAGCTTTTTCTGCGGAAGAGGTCTGTAGAAGCAGTATGCCTCACGCTCGAAAAGCGCCGCGTTTTTGGAATTGACGGTCACATTCCTGCCGGTCTTGCGGTCGGTATAGTAATAACCTATGATCTTCTTCGGCAGCAGCGCGACAGGTGTCCCGTCCTCCTTAAGATACGCGAGCAGGGGACCGTAGGAATCCCTGTACCAGCCCTCGTCAAGCTCGACCGTGCGGCGCATGATGCCGTGAGGACGCAGACTGTAATCGAGCTGCTCCTCATGATCCCTGACACCCTTCGGAAGTTCAACAGGCTTATAGTGGTAATATTTAAGGATATCCTCGATCGCCTGACTTGTGATGATGCGTTCATCGCTCATTTCCGATGCCGCGCGCTTGCCGAGAACGACCTCCGCGGCACGGAAGAAGGAGTCCTCAAAAAGCTGCTGGTCAAGATCTTCTCTTTGCTTTACTTGTTTTTCAAACCAACCCATTTGACACTCCCCCTTATTCGTTAGTTACAAGGTCGGTGTACGCACCGCCCTTTGCCATAAGTTCTTCGTGAGTTCCGCGTTCGATGACCTTTCCGCGTTCAAGAACGATTATCTCATCGCAGTCGCGGATAGTTGAAAGTCTGTGCGCTATGACTATGCAGGTGATACCTCTGTCCTTTATCGCCTTGACGACCTCGTATTCGGTCTTTGCGTCAAGTGCCGAGGTCGCCTCGTCGAGTATGATTATCGACGGATCCTGCGCAAGAACACGGGCGATCTCCATTCTCTGGCGCTGACCGCCGGACAGGTCGCGTCCGCCCGAGGTGAGCTTGTAATCATAGCCGCCCTCACGCTGCATGATATCCTCGTGAAGCTGCGCGTCACGGGCAGCGAGCACCATTTCAAAATCCTGTATCGAGTCGTCCCACATCTTGATATTGTTCGCTATCGTGTCCTCAAACAGTATGATATCCTGATCGACTACGGCTACCGAGCCGGTCATGATGCTGCGCGGTATCTCGCTGCGGTGCTTGCCGTCAAAGAGTATCTCGCCCTCCCACGGGTTGTACAGACCGGAGATCAGCTTTGAAAGCGTTGATTTTCCGCAGCCGGATGTCCCGACAAAAGCTACTCTGCTGCCCGGGGTGAGCGTCATCGAAAAGTCCTTTATCAGTGGTGCCGCGAGCTTTGAGTACCCGAAGGTTATGTTTTTCAGCTCGACATTTCCCTTGAGCTTCTTCAGCTTCACATCGTCGGAGACCTCGTTTGTAACATTGACATCGGACGGGTATTCCATTACATCATCGACGCGCTCCATCTGTGTACGCATTTCCTGAATGGTCTGTCCCGCCTGTATCAGCGTCATGGCAGGAGACATAAACGATGTAAGGAAGCCCTGAAACGCCATAACTCCGCCGAGGGTGAATTCACCTCGCATACAAAGCCACACGCCGAGTATAAGCACAGCGTAATTCGATATCTGCGCAAGAAACTGGGGAATAGAGCCGAGATACTGCTGTAACCGTGCGAACTTTACCTTCTGTGTGTTTACCGATGCCTGAAAGCCCGACCACTTGCGAAAGAAGCCGTTTTCCGCACCGCTCGCCTTGATCGTTTCGATCATTTCGACACCTGCGACAGTAGTTCCCGCGAGCTTGCCGGAATCACGCATCTGTATGCGGGTCAGGTTCATTCGCTTATCCGAGATAACTCTCGAAAGTATAAGGTTAAGTACAATGGACGAAATACCCACAAGCGTCAGTAAGATGCTGTATCTTACCATAACGACGAAATAGAATATCATCATTATCGTATTGAGCAGAAGCGGCGCAAATGTGTTTATCAGTGTACTCGCTATCGCCTCGTTCTGCGTCTGGCGCTGCTGTATATCACCCGCCATTCGCTGCGAGAAGAACTCCATAGGCATACGAAGCACCTTCCACATATATGTGGAGCTGCCGATAAGTGACATCTTACCGTTTATCTTGAGTGAATAGATCGTCTGCGCCCATGATGTTATGATCTGCAATGCCGCAAGCCCTACCATAACGGCAAGGAATCCGTTCAGCCAGTTCGCCGCATTCCCCGAGAGGATACGATCGAGGAACACGCGCGACATAATAGGATTTATCACTCCGAACGAATAGCTGATAATACTCGTAAGCATAACAAAAGCCACTGCGGCACCTGCCCCGATAAGACGCTTGCGGGCAAATTCCAGAGTGCTTTTCTTTTTGCCGGAGGGAACGAAATCCTTTCCGGGCTTTATTACGACAGTCACGCCGGTGAAAGCCTTGTCAAACTCATCCATAGGCACCTTGACAAAGCCCTTTGCCGGGTCGTTTATGTATGCGTATTTTCCCCTGAAGCCGTCAAGCACGACAAAGTGATTGAAGTTCCAGTGGATTATGCAGGGAAATTCTCCCTTTTCGCGTATTGTCTCCGGTGAACGGCGATATCCCTCCACCTGAAATCCGTAGCGCTGTGCGGCAAGCGCTACATTTTTCGCATTTGAGCCGTCGCGGGAAACACCGCAGTCCGAGCGCACCTGCTCAAGCGGTACCCATTTTCCGTAATATGCCATTACCATTGCAAGTGAAGCGGCTCCGCACTCCAGCGCTTCAAGCTGCATCACAACGGGTACCTTAGCAGCGCCCTTGGTAACGGTCGGCTTTATCCTGTATTTCTTTTCAGCCATTTTCCACCTCGTCACGCGGTAAGCAGGAAGCTTATCGGCGATACGCTTTCAACAACTATCTTTGCGTCGTAATTGCCGTTGGCGAGTGTAACGGGCGCATACGCTACCGTGCGTCCGAGCTCATCTTCATCGACCGTTGATACGGTAAACTCCTCTTTTCCCACACGAACGGTCATTCCGGAATTTACCTGTGCGCTGCTTAAAACGGTTATCTGCGCCGTGCCGTCCGTAACAGACGCTTTCGCGTCCGTTACCACTTCAAGCTGTCCTATGGTAGCCCAAGCGAAAAATCCCGCGAGCAGCAGTATTATCACCGCGAAAACCACCCATATCCCGGGATTTGTCACATGAAGGTAATCCGTGAGCTGCTCGGGAGAAGCGATGCGGTCAAGGGTCTTTTGTCTGAATATCTGCTTTTTCTGTTCTTCAGCCATTTCCGTGTCCTCCCGTTACTCGATAACAAACGCGTCCGTAAATCCGGTCACATCGAATACATCTCTGACCGGATCCGTGATATTGCGGATGATAACACCTTCTTCATCGTCGATCTCCTGAGCGACGCCGACAAGGACGCGAAGACCTGCGCTGCTTATGTATTCAAGCTTGCCGAAATCGAAGACTACCTTCTCCATTCCGTCGAGTTCGTCCTCGAGCGTTTCCTCAAGCTCCGGAGAGGTCAGGGTGTCAAGTCTGCCCTCGACCGCTACATTGAGCTCCGTTCCGTTCTTTGTGATGCTGATGTTCATACCTATTCCTCCTGAATGATCTGTCATTGAAATTGATTTGTTTTATCGGGTATATTTACTGCCTTTTTCTCACGTTGAGAAACTCGGCAAAGCCGGTGACGCTGAATACTTCATAGACATCGTCGGAAACATTTATTATCTGTATCGGCTTATCTTTCGTCTGCTGCACCTTAAGAAGCATACGCAGTCCCGCACTCGATATATATGTCAGCTTTGAAGCGTCAAACACGATATTGTCTCCGCCGTATGCCTTTATAGCGTCGAATATCTCTCCTTCGAGCTGTACGGCATTGTTGGTATGGATCTTTCCCT
>CAMVBT010000001.1 GCA_947165805.1 uncultured Clostridia bacterium | reverse complement strand
CATAGTGCTGATCTTTGTGGGGATAGGCGCACTTGTCGTGCTGTTCCCGGTAAGCGTGCTTGTTTCCGGCTGGATAGTGAAGCCCATTTCCCGAGCGTGGAGCAGTCAGAAGGAGTTTTTTGCGAACGCGTCTCACGAGCTGAAAACCCCGCTGACTGTCATTTCCGCAAACATCGACGTTATAACCTCGGAGCCCGAAAAGACTGTTTCGGAGCAGGATAAATGGTTTGAATACATCAAATCCGAGACCGGTAAAATGTCGAAGCTGATAAACCAGATGCTTTACCTGTCGAAAGATGACAGGGAGGAAACAAAGCTGCTGATGTCCGAGTTCAACGCTTCCGAAGCGATAGAGGGCGTGTGTCTCGCGACAGAGGCGCTGGCGTTCGAGAACGGTCACACGCTTGTGACGGAGATCGAACCTGATATTTCCTGCAAAGGCGACAGGGAGATGATCGAGCGGCTCGCGAATATTCTGATCGACAACGCGATACGCCATTCCGTCGGAAGCGAGGAAGTAAAGGTGGCGCTGCACCACAAAAAGACCCGCAATATCCTCACCGTGTCGAACAAGGGCGAGTATATCCCGCCGGAGGAGCTTTCACGGCTGTTCGACCGCTTCTACCGAACCGACAAATCGCGGACATCATCAACGGGCGGGTTCGGACTGGGGCTGTCTATCGCGAAAGCCATCGCCGACAAGCATAAGGGAACGCTTACCGCCGCGTCCTCGCCGGACGGACAGACGACATTCACGTTTACATGGCGCGATTAAAATTTTTCAAGCATTAAAGATTATTTTAAGGAAACCGTGTTATTATGTGTATATCAAAGCAAACCCCCTACAAAACAACAACGAAAGGAACGTGATCACTATGAGAAGATCAGTAAAAACCGCAGCTATTCTTTGTGCTTTGATCATGGCTGCAACATCGGTCTCCGCTGTCACCGCGTATGCCGATGACACCGCACAGCCTGCCGTGACTGCACAGGCTGACACACAGAAGCCGAAGGCGAAAAACATCAAGGTCGGCAAAGTCACCGCTGTGAACGGAAGCGAGATAACTCTCGCTCTCGGCGAGTTTGCGAAGCCGGAAAAGCCCGCTCAGACCGCCGATAACGCGGCAGCAAGCGACGGTACAACGACCGGGAAAAAGGAAAAGCCAGAAAAGAAGCAGAAGGTGAAGCCTTCCGACAGCACGGCAAACACCACAGACGCGACTGCCGATAGCGCTTCCGATACCGCAAGGACAAAGCCCGAGGGCAAGCGCGGCGGTAAGCATAAGGGCGGCAAGAAGGGCGAGTTCACAGAAAACGGCAAAACTCTGACAGTTACACTTACCGACAGCATTTCGCTCAAGAAGGGCGGCAAGACCGTGACGGCGGCTGATATAGCGGTCGGTGATATTCTCGAACTCAAGTACAACGACAGCGGCGAGCTTGTCGGGATAAAGGTGTCGGGCGAGAAGACCGAAAAGAGCAAGCCCGCAAACGGTACAAAAACAAAGGGTGTGCGCAAGGATAAGAAAACTGCTGCGGAGCAGACTGCGTAATTCGGATTTTGACCTTTGACTGATAAACCCCATTAAAATGAACCTTCGGAGCTTGGAAATCTCGGTACCGAAGGTTCATTTTTCGTGTAAACATTATCAATAAATAAAAAACAAAATTTACGTTAAGCAGATAATGAAGATTTACGGTTTCGTCTCCCCCGCCTTCGGCGGGGGAGACGAAAACAGAATTTTCCTTACGTTGTTAATAGTGGCGAAAAAACAGATGCCTGCGTATTGTTATCTGTGCAGCTGCTTCGCGCCAGACCGGCACAAAAAAGCTCCGAAATGCTATAAATGTCATTTCGGAGCTGTTGTTGTCATTTCAGACACTCATTTACCCAATTGATGAAATTCTCGGTGCTGCTGCCCGTGCGCTCGGCTTCGGTGTGCTGCTGACCCCATACGGTCGCAAAATCGACGCTTTCCACGCTGTCATAGTTTTCAAGGGCAAGAGCGAGATTTACTTCCGTAGTGAGCGCCGTGTCGCTCTGCGCTATGCCCGTGCGTATGCGCCAGTATTTCGCAATGGTGCTTGTTCCATAGCCCTCGGAGCTTTCGAGCAGGTAATAGAGCGGTGTGTACATATTCAAGCGTTGTTCGGCGGTATATCCGGCGCTGTCGGTCTTTGCGAGATCGGCGGCATAGCCGTCGGCATACTCGCTTCCGAGATCGGAGAGTATTCCGGCGAGCACGCTGTCAAAGTGTGCTCCGCTTCCATCGCCGTAACCGAACAATGTGTTCTCACCCTGTCCGCCGTCAAGCTGATCGAAAGCACCGAGATTTTTGGACGCGGACTTGAACGCCTTGACGAAATCGGCTATGCCCGATATTTTCGCTGTATTTGTAGTCGCGTCGTAAGTTACCCACTCGCCGTTCGCGTTGAGCGCGTCGATGTAATCCTGCGCGGTCTCGTAGGTGCCGGAAAGGCTTATGCCACTTGTTGTACTGTTTCGTGTAATGTTATCGACATCTTCGATATTCTGTGTATTACCGCCGTTCATATCCGAGGGCTTTTCACCGCCCGGCATTCCGTCGGGTCTTTCTCCGTTTGGCATTCCGTCGGGTCTCTCCACGCTCGGTCTTTCGCCGCTATGACCGTCCATACCTCCGCGTCCTCCGCCGGAAGAACTGCTGCTCGCGTCATACGGGAATGTCGTATCGGAAAGGAAATTGTTCAGCGACTGCTCGATAACGCCCTTGATATAGTCGTAATAGCTCCCCGCCTGATAAATGCCGTCAGAGGACGCTTCAAGAGTGAGAACATTGCCATTCTCGTCCTTTATTCCGGCATTGTTGACATAATCTGCCCAAGCATTAGCGAGAGCGTCGGAGATCGCCTGCTCATCATCGGACAGACCGCTTCTGGTCACACCCATCATCCACTCATAGCTTTCATTTGCGGTATCGAGATTCGTTATCGGGCACCAGCACATAGAGCCGCATACCGCGTCGCTCACGCCCTGCACAGCGCCTATCGCTTCAAGATACGGAGTATAAAGCTCGCTGTCGCCCGTTGAGCCTATAAGCGCGGACTGCGCTCCGCCGCCGCTCATGCCGAATGTGAATATACGCTCGGCGCTGCCCGCGATAACATCGTCACAGTAACGCACATATCTTACGGCTGCTTTCAGATCGGTAACGCCTGCCGGAGCTCCCGCGTCGCGTCCCCGACAGCCCGCGTGAACATAGACAAATCCGGCGCTTGTGTAGGACTTTACGCTGCTCGAATAATCGGTGAGTGCGGACATCGCGGAATACCCGGGCGTATTTATCGGCATAACTATCGGCGCGGTCCCGGCGGTATAGCCGTTCAGAGTGGCGTCCGAAAGTTCGCAGGTATATGTACCGTCGCCGTTGTCAGTCCCGGTCATATACGCTCCGGGAACGAACACGGCAAGCGTTTCATAGCTTGCGTCGGCGGGAGTTTCACAATACGAAATGCCGATCTGATAATAAACATCGTCATCGGCGTTATACTGCCACTTTGTCATATCGAGCTTTTCAAGGTTTGTCACTATCTGAGTCTCACTTTCCGTTACCGTTGTTTCGGCTGCTTCCGAAGATGTTGCGGCAGATGTTGTTTGTTCGGCCTGCTCTGTATCGGCTCCGGCAGTAAGGACTGTGACCGCGGAATTCTCTGTTGTTGTGCTTTCTGCGGTATTACTGCCCGCGCAGCCTGTTATTGCCGCACAGATGCACATTGCCATAAGTATTGACGAATATTTTTTTTGTTTCATATCGGACTCTCCTTTTTATTTGATACGTTTATTATCAGTATCTACAACTTAAGAAAATTCTGTTTCTGTCTCCCCCGCCGGAGGCGGGGGAGACAGAAACGTTAAACTTCGTTATCCGCTTAAGTTGTGGACTGTGCATTTATTATAACACATAAAACTTAAAATCAACTTAAAATGCAACAGATCATTTTACTCCGCCAGGAAAAGCTATTTGAGCATTTTTTGCGCACCTCTCCGCGACTCTTGTCCGCATTATCTTCGCGTGCAGGATTAAGGCGACGACCGCGGTGAGGACTTCCGCAATCGGGAAGGTTATCCACACAAGCCATGCGTTTTCAGCTCTCTCACCTGCCATTCCCGCAAGCATAAGCGCAAAAGGAAATACAAATATCAGCTGTCTGCCGAGCGAGATAAGAAGCGAGCTTACACCTGCTCCGAGAGCCTGAAATACGCCCTGAAAGGCAATATTTGCTCCCGCAAAAACAAAGCTCAGCGAAATTATCCGCATTGCGCTTACGCACAGGTCATTCGTCACGCCCGACAGTCCAAACACCGCCGAAAACGGTTCCGCAAATAATTCGAGAGCAAGTGTACCCGCAAACATTATGATAAATGTGTAAAGCTGCCCGTATTTCACGGAATCGCGTATGCGGTCCGAGTCTCCCATTCCGTAGCTGAACGCAGTTATCGGCATTATAGCGTCACGCATTCCGAACGCCGCAAAAAGAAGGAACTGCATCACCTTGTAGAAAAGGCCGTATGCTGTTACCGCATCTGCGGAAATGTTGCCGAGAATGAGGTTCATTCCGTAAGTCATAACGGAAATAAGCGCCTGTGAGATTATTGCGGGCAGTCCTACGGAATATATCTGTTTTATAATGCGGAGATCGGGTTTAAGGTATTCGGACTTGTTCTTTATCACGGTATTGACTTTAAGGTGAAATATCAGCGCCAGAACAAATGACACGATCTGTCCGATAACGGTAGCGTAAGCCGCGCCCTTTACTCCCATTTCGGGAAGACCAAACCATCCGTATATCATTATCGGGTCAAGCACGATGTTTGTTACTGCACCTGCGATCTGTGCTATAGTTGAATACATCGAATGTCCGGTGGCTTGCAGGAGCTTTTCGTATATTGCGAAGAACGACATTCCGAACGAAAGTACACTGCATATCCGCAGATAGTCCGCACCCATTCTCGCAGCTTCGGGATCGGTAGTCTGTGAACCTATATACATGTCAGTTCCGAACAGTCCGAATATCAAAAATACTGCATAGATCACAGCCGCCATAAACTCCGCGTTTCCTGCGGCACGACTCGCTTTTTCGGTATCTCCGGCGCCGAGGTTTTTCGCGGTGAGGACATTTGCCCCCACGCCCGTTCCGATACCTACGGCGACCATAAGTATCTGCATCGGGAAAGCAAGCGTCAGAGCATTGAGTGCCTGTTCTCCGCCGACAGCCATATTCGACACAAATGCACTGTCAACAATGTTATAGACAGCCTGTAGTACCATTGAAATTATCATCGGTATGCCCATTGAGAGCATCAGCTTTCTGATCGGCATTTCAGCCATTTTTGTGTTTTCCATATCTGCCTCCGAAAAATAAAGTGTGCAGCGAATTAAACATAAGCCGGACTTATGCTCGGGATATATGTCCCATTCGCTGCACACTTTTTAAATATTAACTTGCATATATTATATCACTTTCATGCAATTTTTGTCAATGGAGATTTTTCACAAATCCGAAGACGGTTTCATTGCTCCGTCTGCGCGTTTCCGAACAATTAGGCTGATTTTTTTCTGACAAAGATCAGTTTGAATAAAGTGCGGATAAGCGGCTGAATGAAAAAAAACTGAGAAAAGAACGCAAACGGGAAGTTGAAGCAAACGAGCTTGAGCCAGTTCGCGAGTAGCGTAACAACGCTGAAACCTGCGTAGTAGGGATAATAGAGAAATGCCGCGATAAAACTCATTGCCGGACACATAATACCTACTGTAGCACAGATTATAGCCGTTTCAAACATTACGGGGTGAGTTTTTGCAGGGTCAAACACCTTGCTTGCCAGTCTGAATGAAAGAGGACTTCCAACGAGAACCTCAAGGGTATAGGCAAATAAAAATTCAACGATAACAACAAGCCATATCGGCACATTCGTCCCGAACATATACACTCCGCCCATACTGTCGATCGCGCCGAGAACGGTATTCTGTCCAGTCAGCACCATAAGCGTTTCTCCGTTGACAACATAAAGGCTGTAAAAAACATAGGCGTGAACTGTGACAATGACTGTCATAAGCGCGAACATCATTCGCTGGAATTGATTTTGTGGCATAACTGTGTTTCCTTTCTTACGCAAACAAAAACACGTAGCATCACAAGTCCGTCGCATTACCGTGATCAGACTTATGCGGGCTTTTGTCCTGCTGCGTGTGTCGTTGCGTTATTCATTAATTACAATTATATTATAACATAGCAATCATAAGAAATCAAGTCGTAAATCCTAAAACAGATAATAATTCAGTAATAATTCTGATTAAGATGCACAAAGTGTTAAAAAATATGTTTGAAATTGACATATTGTATGAATCTGCACAAAAATCACATTAATCATTTTTGTGCAGAATTTGCTTTGAAATTTTCATAAAACAGTGATAAAATAAACATATAAATACCGAAAGGGGTAAATAATATGAAAAGAATACAGGCAGCCTGCATTATGCAGACACTACGATTTCAGCAGACAGACAATGCCGGACTTCCGGTCGATATGCTCTATAAGCACAACGAGGACGAACTGAAGCGATATAAAGCGCAGCTCGATAAAAATAAGACCCGTTATAAGATCGACGAGGAAAGCAGACAGGCAGACGGGTCGATCATCGTTCGTATCCGCAAGGAGTACAACGCCAGCGCCGATGTAGGAGAATACTTCGCCTGAATGTCATAAATTTCTCCACTATTACAAACAGCAGCTCCGGAAAGCGTTATGCTGTCCGGAGCTGCTGAGAAGCGTTGACTGCGTAAAGCAGCGCCGCGGGCTTATCGAAAAGAACCTTGAATTCATGAGATCCGGGCGCTGAACCGCTGACAGGATCACACATTACAATTCAGAATATATAACCAAACCGGCGGTTCACACTGTGACCCGCCTTTTCTTTTGTCAGCCGCGGGAATGTTTTACCGTACAGACACGCATTTTTCGGGTGATGCGATAGTTATTATCCGCCGGCTTTCAGCAGCAACAATAAAAAATCGGATATTTTTGTCTTGTGTATTTTGTCGATTTGTGATATAATATAGTACGAAACAGGATAAACAGCGACAATCGCGTCTGAATACAGGCATCGGAGAGCGAGGTCACGTTATGAGCCCATCAGGAACCAGAAGATTCAATGCCATTAACAAAACGATATATATATTTACTGTTCTCTGCCTTCTTCTTGCCGCTGCGGCAGGTATGTCCGTGCGGGTCTTTGCACAGCCGGAACCCGAGACCGTAAAAGTCGGATACTATGAGAATGAAGTATTCCAGGAAGGCGCGGGAGAAGGTCTTGTCAAAACCGGTTATGCCTACGAATATTACAGGAAGATATCCGAATACACGGGCTGGCGATATGAATATGTATACGGAGACTTCAACGGGCTGTACGATATGCTGCTCGACGGAAGGATAGATATGCTTGCCGGTCTTGCAAAAACAGAGATCCGCACAGGGATCATAGGTTATCCGAACACTCCTATGGGGAACGAGGTGTACAGTTTTGTCAAACATTCCGCGGATACGGATATAACCGCTGTTCCAGGCACCCTGAACGGCAAGAAGATCGGCGCTCTCGACAGCGCGGTAGCTGTCGCGGCTTCGGCATATCTTGACGAACGCGGCATAAATGCCGAACTTATCACTTTTCCGAGCTACGACGCACTGGTAGAGGCTTTCGGCGCAGGAGCGGTGAATGTGATTGCGGCAGAAGGTGACGGGACTTCGGGACGCGACAACACCGAAGTTGTATGCTCCTTCGGGGCGTCGGACTATTATCTCTGTGTAAGCCGCAGCAAACCCGGGCTTCTTGAAGAACTGAATGCCGCACAGGCGGAACTGCTCGCAGACGAACCCAATTTTATCAATTCTCTTCGTGCGAAATACTACTCCGTAAGCGTTTCGAGCAGAGCTTTCTCGTCCGCGGAAAAGGAGTGGCTTGCCGCACATGACACACTCCGGATTGGCTATCTCAACCACTATCTTCCGTACAGCGACACAGATGCCGAAGGAAATGTGACCGGCATGGTCAGGGATATAATACCTGCGATCCTTTCCGGCCTCGGTATTTACGACATAGAGGTACAGTACACCGGCTTTGACAGCTATGACGATATGGTAACGAGTATGACCGAAAACCGGACAGATGCCGCTTTTCCTGTGGGAGGCGGGCTCTACTATTCGGAAATGGGCGGTATATATCAGAGCAACGCGGTCCTGTCGTCAACAACCGAACTTATATACAAGGACCGATATCCCGAAGGTGACAGGTTCAGATTTGCGGTAAATGAAAATAACCGTATGCAGTATTATTACATAATGTCACATTTCGGCAATGCCGAGATCGAGTTCTATCCGTCCATCGAGGCCTGTCTTTCGGCAGTTATTGACGGAAAGGCAGACTGCACGACTCTGAACGGGCTCAGGGCGCATGAAATACTGCGCAACAACGCTTATCACAGTCTTTCGATGAAGCTGCTGGCCCGCACTGACGACCGATGCTTCGGCGTCAGGATAGGAAATGACGGGCTTCTGAAGCTTCTCAACCGGGGGATTAACGTCATAGGCGGCGAATTTGCGCAGAACATAGCCAACAAATACATCGGCGGACTCTACTCATATACCTTTATCGATGTGATACTGGACAATATACTGCTTTTCACGGTCATACTGTTTGCCGTGATCGCCGTTATAATCACGTTCCTGGTGCGCGATTCAGTACGCTCCAAGAATCAGGCGGCTGACAGGGAAAGAGCAAGGATAGCCCTTGAAGAAAAGAACCGTGAGCTTGCGCGTGTAGCGCAGGATGCCAAGGACGCGAACAGAGCAAAGACCTACTTCCTTTCCACTATGTCGCACGACATACGCACGCCGATGAATTCTATACTGAGCATGAATGAAATGGTGCTGCGCGAGTGTGACAACGAGGATATACTCGTTTATTCCGGGCATATCCGGGCTTCGGGCATTATGCTCCTCGGGCTTATAAACGATATCCTGGATTTTTCCAAGATAGAGGCGGGAAAGCTCGACATTATCCCTGTTGATTATGAACTTTCGTCTGTGCTGAATGACCTTGTGACCATGCTTGAGACAAAAGCAGGCGAAAAAGGACTCGGCCTTGTGCTGAATATCGACAGCAGTATGCCGGATCATCTTCGCGGAGACGAGATAAGGATCAGGCAGGCGGTGACAAACATCCTGACAAACGCTGTCAAGTACACCAAAGAGGGAACCGTCACATTTTCTGTGGGATATGACACCATCGAAAACGAACCCGACCATATAATGCTGAATATAAGTGTCGAGGATACGGGTGCCGGCATAAAGGAAGAAGATATAGAAAAGCTGTTTGCGGCATTTGAACGCATCGACGAAGCAAACAACAGGAACATCGAAGGCACCGGACTCGGCATCACCATAACAGACAGCCTGCTCAGGCTTATGGGAAGCTCGCTGAAAGTAAGGAGCGAATTCGGAAAAGGCTCTGTATTCAGCTTTTCGCTGAAACAGACCGTAATAAGCTATGAGCCGGTAGGCGACTATGAGAAAGCGTTCAGGCGCTCCATCGCGGGAATACAGAAATACCGCGAAAAGTTTACTGCTCCTGAGGCAGACGTTCTCGTCGTCGATGATACACCGGTAAACCTCATAGTATTCAGGAATCTGCTCAAACGCACAAAGATAAGGATAGACACCGCGGACAGTGCCGACGAGTGCATAGAACTCGCCGCTCACAAAAAATACGACATCATATTCCTTGACCACATGATGCCGTATAAGGACGGTATCGAAGCGCTCAGAGAGATGCGGTCGATGAGCGGCAATCCCAACATCGGCACCCCGATGATATGTCTTACCGCAAACGCGGTTTCGGGAATGAAAGAGACATATATTGCCGCAGGATTTGACGATTATCTCACTAAACCCATCGATCCGGACAGCCTTGAAAACACCATACTCTGTTATCTGCCGAAGGAAAAGATACAGCCTGCCGATGACGCAGAGCCCGATGAGGATAAAACGGACATTCCGGATCTGTTATTTGAGATCGAAAGCATAGATGTATCATCGGGTCTTAAACACTGCGGAAACGCGAGGTCGTATATTGAAACTATCCGCACATTCATCGATACGGCCGGGGACAATATCGCGGAAATAGAGCGTTTCCGGCGCGAAAATAACATACGGGGCCTTACGATAAAGATACACGCCCTGAAAAGCACAGCGAGGATAATAGGGGCCGAAAAGCTCGGCACTTTCGCCGAGACGCTCGAAAGAGCCGGAAACGAGAACAATACCGGTGTCATAGAAAAAAACGCAGACAAGCTGATATCGGACTACCGGGGTCTTGTATCCGCACTGTCGCCGCTGGGGCGCTCCGAAAATGCAGCGGATAAGCCGCTTATCTCTCACGAAAAGCTGAAAGAAGCGTATGAGGCGATACTCGAGTTTTCCGAGGCGCTTGATTATGACAGCATCGAGTATGTGATAAAAAGCCTTGACGGGCACAGTATTCCGGATGATGAAGCCGAGCGAGTCAAAAAGCTGAAAAAAGCCGCTCTCAACTATGATTACGAGCTTATTCCCGAAATACTGAAATAAACGGGGGGACATATAAATGAACAATAATGATGAAAACGTGCTGCTCACAGGGCTTCTGCATGAGCTAAAAAGGCCGATAGACGCTATACTCAGCTATGGCAGGCTCGTTGCCGGTTCGGAAGACCCGGTGATGAAGAACTACGCGCAGAAAATAACCGCGGCTGCGGCAAAAGCGACGGATATGATCGACGGATATCTCGATAAAGCTGCCGAGTATGACGATCCCCATGCAAGGAAACAGCGTACTTTCTTTCCCGGGCCTGTATCGGATCCGGAAAGTACGCCTCTCGTTATGGTCATAGACGACGACGAACTGATATGCGAGAGCGTCGCTGCTATGCTGGGGAAGATATACCGCACAGAAACGGCGCTGAGCGGAGACGAAGCGCTCGGGAAGCTCGCGTCGATAAGACCGTCGCTCATACTTCTTGATATCAATATGCCCGATATGGACGGCTTCGATACCCTTACCCGTATAAGGCATTTCCGGGGATTATCCTCAATTCCGGTGATATTCCTTACCGGTGACGAAGGACGGGATGCCGAGATACGTTGTCTTCGCGCGGGAGCGTCGGATTTCGTCCGCAAGCCGTTCGCTTCACAGGTCATTATCGAGAGAGTGCGCAGGATAATCGAGCTTGACAGGCTCCAGCATTTTCTCAGCAGCGAAGTCGCTGTGCAGACAAAGCGCTCCGCCAATCTTTCGATGCAGGTGATGCTTGCGCTCGCACAGGCTGTCGACGCAAAAGATCACTATACGAACGGTCATTCGCAGAGAGTGGCGGCTTACTCCGCCGAGATAGCACGCCGTATGGGAAAGACAAAGCAGGAACAGGACGATATATATGCTATGGGTCTGCTGCATGATGTGGGAAAGATCGGCGTAAGTGAAGCGATCATCAACAAGACATCAAGGCTGGACAATGACGAGTACGCGCAGATAAAGCGGCATACCGAGATAGGGCACACAATACTTAAAGTCATAACAGAGATACCCGGACTTGCCACCGGAGCGCGCTGGCACCATGAAAGATATGATGGCCGCGGATATCCCGACGGGCTCTGCGGCGGGAATATACCCGAGGAAGCGCGCATAATATGTATTGCGGACTGCTATGACGCGATGACCTCCAACCGTTCGTACTCGAGCGTGCGCGAACAGCAGGCGGTCCGTGCTGAAATAGCCCGCTGCAAGGGTTCACAGTTCGACCCCGTTATAGCGGATATAATAATCGCCATGATAGACGACGACCCCGAATATAAGATGAGTGAACGCGCAGGCCATAACGCCGTTATCCCCTCGGATACCTCTTACACCGAAACGGTACGGCCTGTCCGGGAGACTCCGGAAAAGACCCGCACAGTGCCCCACGGAGCGCCGTTCATTCCCGATATCGCCGGTCTGGACATAGCTGCCGCGAGAAAGAACATTGCGGACGAAGAAATACTCGCCCTGACCATAAAGCGTTTTTACGAGCTTATGCCGGTGAAGCTGAACAAACTGACAGAAGCTTATGAAACAGCTGTAGCAGGCGGTGATATCGCCGCTTACCGTATCGGCGCCCATTCCATGAAAAGCGGCTCCGCTACCATAGGGCTTGTTGCTCTTTCCGAGGCTGCCCGCGCTCTCGAAATGCTGGCTATCGACGATAATCTCACCGGGATACGGGAACTCCATGAACCGTTTGTTAACGAATGGGAACAGCTGTACAGGAAATTTGAAGCGGCCTACGCGCAGCACACTCCGCCTGCCGCTCCGGAAAAGAGACCGGACGGGACTGCCATGCTCCCAGAGCTGCTTGAAGCCTTGCGGTCATATATGAAGAATATGGACATCGAGGCCGCAGACGATACGATAAAGCTGACGGAAGGCTACTCATACAGCGAAGCAATACAGAAACTGATAAACGATCTGAAAACAGCCGTACTCGCTTTAGACGAGGAGGCGGCGACCGAACTGATAAACAAGATGACCGAGGAGCTTGCAAAATGAAGAAAATACTGCTTATAGGCAAAACAGACAGCGCATACACTGAGCTCGGAGACAAACTCGCGCCGCATTACACAGTAAGATACGGCTCTTCGGGCGGGTTCGCCGCAGAAGCCCTGCTGAACAGCTTTGCCCCTTCGCTCATTGTGATAAAGGCAGCCGGTACAGACATGGAGATAACGAAGCTCATAGGCGGGAAATACAGCAATATCCCCGTTATCATACTCGGAACTCCCGAAGAAGCGGCAGCGATGCCGTGGATCAGTCCTGCGGCAGTATGCGATGACAGCACACAGGCAGCCTTTGACAGTATATGCGGCGTAATGCCGTGCGCCGATGACGGCGGGAGGCTAACTGTGATGATAATAGACGATGATGCGGCAATACTTCGCATGATGAAGAGCGTACTCGGCAGCGAATTCGATATGGTACTCGCCACATCGGGAAGCAAGGCGCTGACTCTGCTCGAAAAGAAGCGTCCGGATGTCATACTCCTCGACTACGAAATGCCGGAAATGAACGGCTTGCAGACGCTTGAAGCGATACGCGGCAAGTCGGGTTACTCGGATATCCCCGTAGTTTTTCTGACGGGCGCGAATACGCCCGAGGTGATCAGCAGCATTAACGCTGCAAACACCGCCGGCTATCTGATGAAACCCGCAGGTGCGCCGGATATAAAAGCCGCGGTAAGAAAAGCCGCAGCAGGGAAATAATAACAAACCGCCGTGATACTCTGAATCACGGCGGTATTTTTTACAGCTGCACATTCTTCCATTTTCTGGTGATGAAGAAGTTATCCACAGCGGCGATGATCTCCTCTTTGCTCATAGACTTCAGCAGGTAGCCCTGCGGTTTGAGCCTCATAACATTCATTACACTTTCTCTGTCCGATTTTCCGGTAAGGAATATTATCGGTATGCCGGCGGAGTTCGGCTCGCTTCGTATCATCTCCATTATCTGAGAGCCCGGCGTTATCGGCATATCGTAGTCGAGAAGTATCAGATCCGGTGTATGAGACGCTATGTATGTGATAGCCTGCATACCGGATCTCACCGCTGTTATCCTGTACTTCATCGCCAGCCATTCCTGCATCACCCGCAGGAAAGTCACATCATCGTCAACGAGCAGGATGTGTCTGCCTTTTTTCAGTTCCTCGGTATTCTGTACCACACCAAGCAGATCGGCGGTAAGTTTTTTTACGTCAAACGGTCTCGGATATTCACGGCAGATGAGTCTTTTCGGGATCAGCTTGCGTATTTCCGAAAGCTCCTTATCATAGCCGATCATACAGAACTGGATATCCTCTTCATCACAAATATCCTTGACGTACACAAGTGCTTCCGGATAGGCCAGAACACCGGTACCGGCGAAAAGCAGTATAATATCCGACTTTTCCTTCTCCCTGCCTATCGCGGCTATTGACGGCTCTACCGAAACGACCTCCGTGCCGGAGCGGACAAGGTTATTTACCAGAGCGTCCGTCATAAACGCGGTCCCCTGACTTATCAGCATTATCCTGCAAGACATTGTTATTCATCTCCCTTATCCGGAATATATGATACAGTGCCGCCGACATGATCCGGCGGGCCTGTTCTATGCCCGGGAATACGGTCAATACACTCAGAAATGATAAATCATCATTCGTCCCTGACCGTGCCGAAGGCTTTTATCGCTTCATCGACGGTCATCTTTCCGTTAATGACATTATAGGATAAAAGGCGCATCTGCACCACGGGAGCATTGAGAAGTCCGAGATCCTCCTCAAATATTATATGATCCTGTGCGGTATCCGCAAGCGGAGAATAAATGGAATCAAGCGGCATATCATTGGTAACTGCCACAAGGCGCTTGTTGCGCGCAATATTGTTAAGCTCGTCCGTGCTTATAAGGAAGCGCATAAACTCGTTGGTCATTGCGAGATTTTCACAATTCTTATTCACTGCAAATTCCACGGAGCTTATATCAAGGAAATACGCGCCTTTATCACATATCGGGATATTATAGAATTTGTATGTAAACGGGGCGGCCGCGAAAGCTTCTGACTGTTTTTCTCTCTTGCGTGTACCCGAAGCGACATCTCCGTTCACGATCATCATGGGAACATCTCCTTCAAAGAAACGGTAGATGACCGCGTCATAGTTGTTTTCGATCTTTGAGCATTCATCAATGTCTATAAATCCCAGCATCATGAATTCATTAAGATGCTCAAGCGTCGGCTTCAGGGTCTCGGCAACGGACGTATCGAGCGCATTCAGTTTCGATACCGTTCCGGGGTCACCGACAAGCGAAGCTGCAAAATGGGGATATGAAAGCACATAGGAGATAGCCGATCCGAACTTGGGGTCATTGTATCCCATTATCGGGCTTTTATAACCCTTTTCTTTCAGCGTATTGCATACGCTGCACAATTCATCGTATGTGACAGGGACCGAAAGCCCTTCTTTTACGAAAATATCCTCATTCACAAGCATACCGTAAGTGGTCGAGAATATCGGTATCATTGGCACCGCGCCGTTTTTATCCTTGTACAGAAGGCCGTTTTTGATGCAGCTCAGATCGAATCCCAGAGAGCTGTCGGAAAGATTTTCCGCAGCGTCGAACAGAGGACTGTACTCCTCCTTGTCGAGCATCCAGTGCCACAGCATATAGATATTGGGAGCCTCGCTGCTTTTCAGTGAAGCGCCTATAGAGGAATTGTAATTGTCGAGATTCGTATAGCTCAGCTCAACTTTCGGGTAATACTCGTTGAAGGCGGCAAATTCCGTCTCGAGCGGCTCGAAATTACCGTAATTTCCGTAAACGCTTATAGAGCAGGCTGTATCGGGATCGAGCAGCGGCCTGAAGCCGACGTCTTGTTTGCTGCCGGCGCCGGCGCCTGTTTCAGAGCATCCGGTCAGCGCTGCCGCAACGATCACAGGTGCAAGAACAGCTGCTGCCTTCTTTATAAATTTTCTCATTTTATTATCAGTCTCCTTCTGAAATAATATCGGGAATACGCTCACAGTCAAAGTCGAGTATTGCTTTCTTCAGCTCCCCGATACGTCTTTTTTCGGCTTCGGGAAGCCTGTAAGCGGAAAACCTGTCAATTATATAGTTTATACTGTCATAATCGAGCTGCTCCGCAAATTCAAGTATCGCCGTGTACGCCTCTTTCAGCTTCTCTTCGGTAATAACGGGAAGTTCGTCTTCATTCTGCTCCGTTTTTCCCGGACCGGCAAGTTTTTCTGCCAGATGTCTGTAGTCTTCGAGAAGCACAGCTATATTGCTTTCAAATACCGCGGCATTATTCTCTTTGCCTGCCTTTTCAAGCGATTCGGCAAATTCTCCCAGTTTTTCTGCGCCGATCACACGAGCAGAGCTTTTTAGCGCGTGTACCTTTACGATCGCGCTGTGCAGGTCACCGCTGTTCCAATATCCCTCTATCTCGCCGATATTCGACAAAGCGGTCTCACAAAATGCCCGTACTGTCGCCATATAAGCGCCGGGAGTGCCGCAGTGCCTTAGTCCTGCCGAAACATCGATCTCGTCTGTTTGATACATATATCCGGGTATCTGCACATCCGTGTCACTATCCTCGTTGACAGACCCGTCCGCAGGCATTAGCTTGTCCTTCGGGAGATACGTGATCATTGCATTCTCAAGGCTGTCGGGATCTATGGGCTTGGTAAGATAATCGTCGAATCCGGCGGCAAGATAGCTTTCTCTCATACCTGATACCGCGTTTGCGGTAAGGCATATTATCGGTGTTTCGATATTTTTGTTCTTTGCGGAGCTTTTAAGCTCTCTGAGCGTCTCTATACCGTCTTTTACCGGCATCATGTGATCCAGAAATATAATATCATACTTTACAAGCGAGGTGCGGATAATACACTCGTCACCGCTCTCCGCTGTGTCTATCTGCATTTTCGTGCGCTTGAGCAGACTCCTGAATACCGTGATGTTTACGGGCGTATCGTCTACCACAAGCACCCGTGCGTCCGGAGCCGTGAATTTCTCCTTATATATCTTTCGCTCAGCCACCGAGCGTCTGAAAGCGTCTTCGTAGTCTCCGACGGGTTCCCATTTTATGACCTTCTGCTTTACCGAGAAGGCAAATGTCGAGCCTTTGCCGTATTCGCTCTTAATGTCCAGTGTGCTTCCCATCAGCTCCAGAATGCTCTGGGTGATCGTCAGCCCGAGTCCCGTTCCTTCAATGTGGCGGTTGTCGCGCTCATTGATGCGGTCAAAGGCAGAAAACAGACGGCTCATATCCTCTTCCCTGATGCCTGTTCCGGTATCCTCGACACTTACATTCAGCATTATGTGATCCGGGTCGGTTTCCGTTTTTTCAAAGCCTATCGAGAAAGTCACACTTCCCTGCTTCGTGTATTTTACGGCATTGGTAAGAAGATTCGTCACTACCTGCTTCAGGCGTATCTCGTCTCCCCTCAGCATCCGGGGTATATTCTCGTCTATGTTGAGCTTAAGATTAAGCCCCTTTGCATCGGCGCGGGTCTGCACCATATTCACAAGATCGTTGAGCACGGACGATATTTCATAATCCACAGGGATAAGGTCGAGCTTTCCGGCTTCTATCTTTGAAAAATCGAGGATATCGTTGATAAGTCCGAGCAGGGTGTTTCCCGAAGCACGGATATGCTCGGAATAGACGATTATGTCATCGTCTTCACATTCACGCAGGATCATCTCATTCATTCCGAGTATCGAATTCATAGGGGTGCGGATGTCATGCGACATTGCCGACAGGAAATAAGTCTTTGCCTTGTTTGCGTTTTCCGCGTCTCTTGCAGCGGCCGCGAGCTTTGAGTTGAAATTTATCATCACGCCAAGATCCAGCACAAGCAGTGTCAGCAGGCCGGCGAAAACGACCCATACAAGTATCCAGTCTATTGATACGGGCGCAAATCCGCTCACAGGCATATACATTATCAGCACCCAGTTGTCGGTTGACATGACCGGCGTATATGCTATGATACATTCCTCGCCGCGTGAATTGAGAAGTTTCAGCGAACCGGTATTGTTTATGAGCTTCTGCTCGAAATTGTCGGCTTTTATATATTCGTCCATATTGTAGGACTTGTAGAATTCAAAGAAATTTGAGTTTTTGACCGACTTGCTCTTTATAATGTAGCTTCCGTCCGAAGCAAATACCGATATTTCGGCGAGCTCATACTCCGCGCTCGGGAAAGCCCATTTCTGCTCGAGTGTCGACACAGGCACTACGCGAAGAAGCAGCGCGTCGCAGGGCTCTCCGTTCTCGATGACCTTCACCCAGTTGCAGAAAGCCATTGACTGCAGGCCCTTTATAGGATTTGTGTATGCTCTTGTGATCCTCACTTTCCCGATACCGGCATCGGACGGATCAAACCCCGAAAAAAGGTCGAGTCCTTTGTAAGATACGGTATGGCCGTTATCATCGGGATAATAAGTCGTATAGCCGGAGAAGTGATCCCCGTTATCGAAAATCAGCTGTGCCGAGACATCGTCCATAGTCTGTGAGCAACGGAGAAAATCCATAGCCTCCGCCGAGGTAAGTAAAGCCGAGTTTATGTAGCTTGCCCATGTGTCGCAGATGTGCTGCTCTTCTTCAAGATAGTTGGCAGTCACGCGTTCGACTTCCGCCGCCGTACGCTCAAAATCGGTTATCTGTTCATCCTCACTTCTTGCCCGGGTATCATTCGCGTACTGCAGAACAAATATCAGTATCGCCGACATTATAAGCACATTCGCGAGCACGATCATTATTCTTTTCATATCATATCCCGCTTTCCTGTGTGCGTCCGCGCTATGCGGCGACATTACACAATTATACATGATAAATTATATCATATTTATCGTGATTTGTAAAGCCCTTTTTGACTTATGCACTGATAGCTCTTATAAAAGATTCCGTAAATTCTGTATTTCAGCGTTATAATACAATGCCGGTTAGTCGCTCCTAACCCCGCGCTGCACCTTTATTTCCGGCGGATAACTGTACAGCGCCTATATCCGGCCGCGGGAGGTCACAGTTACCATGACTATGAACGGCGCGGACCGGACAACACTGTCAGCCGCAATTATCACAGCAGCTTATTCTTCCACTCGTCTTCCCTGAAACCTGTCAGCACGAAATCATCACCGACCGCCAGCGGGCGCTTCACGAGCATACCGTCCGACGCAAAATGCCGGCAATTCAGGCAGGAATACCCCTTCCCTGTTTTCTGCTCCGCAGGATCTGCGACAGTATCATTATATCACAAAAATGCCGCTTTTGCAATATCCTCTATCCGCGCTTCTGTCCTGGCTTTGCGCTTTGTTATAAAAACCGGACGCAGAAAAGGCAGTCAATAAATACAGTGAACCCCCCGACCTATATATGGTCACACCGCCTATGTAGTCTCTCCTCAACAACCCGCTGAAACAGGATTCCTAAACAAAACCCGGAAAAGCCAACGAATGAAACGGTATCGTTGCTGCTTTCTTCACCCAACGATTTTCCGGATTCATCTGTAAACCAAGCGGCTGATTGAAGTCTGTGAATATACAATAAAGAAGATAACGAGTATGAGAAACAGTACAGCTTTCGCGTTGAGGGGGAATATAGCTGCAAACAGGTGCCAAACTGCACCAGTATCCCGAAAGCAACCGCCATAAACATTCTTTTTTACCGTATCTGAACTGTTTTTTAGGCGCAGGGCATAGAACAGCAGCAGACACGACAACTAAATTTGTAAGGAGTGTAAACAGATAGTCGCTCATATCGAGATTGAACTCAGTCCCCTGTTGAGATCAAGAAACCGCTTATCCCCGAAGAGGGTCGCACATATTTCGGCATACGGCACACGCGCCTTGCAGACCTTTTTGTTCTTATCGTTTATATCCGAGTAATTCCCGTTTGACATTGTAGAAGCTAAGCGGACATACGGAAGCCGTATAGTTTCCATGCCTCCGGAGAATCTGAGATTGCTTCACGGTTCGGTAATCCTCGATGTTATACTGCGGAGAAGCCGTAAGATTCGTTCCTTTACGGTTGTTTTCTTCAGAAAATCTAAGGCGGTGAACATAACATAGTTCAAGCCGAGGATACTCATATCTCATAGCAGAACCATTCTGTTCATGATTGCCGGAACTTTTTCCCCTGCCGCAGAGGATAGCCTTTGTTGTCTCCGGAAGCTCCCAGAAAGATACCGAGAACTTTCCGAAAGTGTCACCTGGCAGACTTTTTGGGCGAGATTTTGCAGAAAATATTGCAAAATCCACTCAGATGTGTTATAATAATAAAGTGATCTGTATGAACTCCGGTCCGGGATCGGGAATATTACGGATAAATTCATATTATTACGGCAGCCAGATATGGTAAACCGGTATTTGAAATAACAAGAATACCATTGTTTAGCTGCCACAGCAACAATAATTATTAAAACATTTATATTCAGGAGGAAAAATGAAAAAATTTCTCAGGATCACGGCAGCAGGTGCCGCATTTGTGTTTGCGGCAGCAGCCGTACAGCTTCCCGTTTACGCGGAAGACAGCGGCAAGAGTGACGATATTGTCATTCTGTACACCAACGACGTTCACTGCGGTATTGACGTCAATATCGGCTATGACGGGCTTGCGCTTTATAAACGTGAAATGCAGGAGAAGTATGAAAATGTGCTGGTGGTCGATGCAGGTGATGCCATTCAGGGTATGCCGGTGGGTACACTCTCGAAAGGTGCTTACATAACCCGACTTATGAACGCGGTCGGTTATGATGCCGCAGTTCTCGGCAACCATGAGTTTGATTACAGCCTCAAAGAACTTTTGGTCAGAGCGGACGAACTGAACTGCGGTTACATCTGTGCAAATTTCTTCAATACGGAGAGCGGCGAGCTGCTGTTTGACCCGTATAAGATAGTAGAAGCGGGGGATAAGAAAATAGCTTTTGTCGGTGCGACAACCCCCGAAACGCTCGCGGGCTCCAACCCTGTGTTTTTCCAGAATGAAGAAGGAGAGTATATATACAGCTTCGGCGGGGACGGCAGCATTTACGAACGGCTCCAGACAGCGATAGACAACGCGAAGGAGGACGGCGCTGACTATGTTGTCCTGCTCGGACACCTCGGCGAAACTGATATAAGAGAAGGCTGGAGCGCACAGGAGATCGTTGCCGAGCTTACAGGCATTGACGCGGTCATAGACGGACATTCTCACGATGTTACACCCGGACTTACCGTGAAGTCAAAGGACGGCAAAGACGTTGTCATCACACAGACCGGGACAAAGCTTGCAAATATCGGTAAAATGACCATAACCACAGACGGTAAGATCTCCACCGAACTTATAGACAGCGTTCCCGCTCCTGCGGAAGACTCCGGTATCGCCGAAGATTCGTGGCTCGAACCCGACGGCAGAGAAGGCAGATTTGTTGACGAGGGTGTCAACAGTGTGATGATGCAGATAGCATCAGAGTACGGCAATATACTTGAAGAAAAGATCGGAACTTCCGATTATGAGCTTATCGCGAACGACCCCGAGACCGGAGAAAGAGTTGTAAGAAACCACGAGACAAACCTCGGCGACCTTTGCGCAGACGCATATAAATATGTCCTCGGTGCCGATGTCGGTATTATAAACGGCGGCGGTGTCAGAACATCTATCAGTTCCGGTGATATTACCTACAGTGACGCTATGGCTGTATTCCCGTTTGCAAATATGGCAATGGTCGTTGAAGTCACCGGTCAGCAGATACTTGATGTACTGGAAGCGGGAGCAATGAAATATCCCGGCGAAAATGCCTCGTTTATCCACGTTTCCGGCATTGAATACACTATAGATGAAGGTGTCCCCAGTTCTGTAAAGCAAGACGAGACCGGCGCATTTCTCAGTATTGACGGCGAGTACAGGGTAAAGAACGTGATGATAAACGGTGAACCTCTTGATACGGCGAAAACGTACACGCTCGCTTGCCATGACTACTATCTGAAAAACGGCGGTGACGGATTCAGATACATATTATCCGAAAAGTGCAGTATCGTCCGCGACAGTGTTATGTCGGATTCCGATCTTATTGCGACATATATCCGTGATGATCTCGGCGGCGTGATACCCGAAAAGTACAGTAACCTTTACGGCGAAGGCAGAATAAAGTTCATCAACAGCTCGGCAGAAGGTGCTGAAGATACAGACGCCGATAACGCAATCATTGATGATACTGCGGAAGAGACGACTGAGAACACGAATGCGGCAACAGAGGCCAATCCTTCCACAGGTGTCGGTATAACAATTATCGTACCGTCGATGTGCCTTATCGCAGCAGCTGTATCAAGAAAGAAAAGATAAAGGGCATCTCTGAGTTCAGTACACTTATCAGGAAGTTCGTATAATGAGTGAGTGAGATAAAGATGTTTTCTTCATACAAATCATTATGACAAGATACAACGTAATTTATAATAAGCATTAATAATGATTCAATGGAGGAAACCTACTATGGAAAACATTCTCGAAAAACTTTACTATGGTGATATCAGCCCTTGCTCGCTTCCGTCACCCAATACTAAACGCTATAAGGAAGCCAGCCTTGAAGTTGAACAGGTCAAACAAGAAATACTGGCAAAATATCCCGACGGCAATGAATTGATTGAGCGATTTGAAGATGCGATACACATTACTGCAGCTTGTGAAGGCTTACAGGACTTTGAAAGGGGGTTCAGACTTGGAGCACAAATAATGATTAACATATTGACAACAGAATAAATCATATCGGCTGTGTACTATTTTACACAGCCGATTATCATTTTGTTATGACGCATTATTGATCAACAGTTTTTATATCTCATTTATATATTCTCTAAAAACATCTATAATATAATCTGCACTTGCAGGTGTATAATTGGGCGACTGGGATAAAATAGCATAATCGAAGTTGCCGTCAAAGTTGACATCTTCTATCGCAGGAATAATCTGAAATGGAACGCAAGGCTCTTTTTGGCTATTATTAATGTACTTAGATATTATTTCATCTTCATCGCCAAAATCAGGTACTTCCATATTTGGATTATATAATAGTTGAATGATGTTTTCTACAGGTTTATCGGAGACAAATTTTTCTTTAAAATCTTTTAAAGTAAACCAATGGTAATCATTGCTTTCTCTATATGGATTGCCACAATATATTATGCGTGAAATCCACTGATATGCTACTGCAAATAACAGATAATCGCCAATCCCTTCCGTTCTGCTATTTCCTTTGCAATCAATGTAATTCGAATGGAACGGTCTCTCGTTTACAGGGTATCCCAATAAGCATTTCATAATATGACAGTATGAGCTATACTCCTTCCAATGTATCTCTTTAAATATTATAGATACATCAAATACTGACAATTTCTTGCATCTCCTTTCTGTAAGCAACATTCATTACCTTTTTATTGGTTTTCTGTGCATATCTCACGGTCTTGTAAGCACCTCCCTCATCTCGCTCAATACAGCATACCACGAGGTCAGAGCGATCAACCATTGACCGATTACGCTGTTGGAAAGCTGACCGGAAGTGACCAGACTCAAACACCTCTATTTCATCATAATAGTTTTCAAAACTTGTTTTATTATTTATGTACTCTGCTGTCAAATATGGCAAGACCAGCACAAGAGCGCTGTTAGTATCATCAACCGTTTTCTTTACCCTTCGTATAGTCGATGAAACCAATTGGTCAAATTCCCCGTTTCGTCCTACAAGAAATTCAACGTATTCCTTGTTCCGGATAAGCTCACGAATAATTTTTTCAAGCCGTTCCTCCGCTTCGAAGGGACGGTCTATTTGTCTGTGACCGAAAAAGCTGACTGTAAATGTATTCATATTCTCACCGATATTTATAGCAAGTTTAAATTGTCATTAACTATAATTATACCTATTTATAGTAGGTATGTCAAGACAAATTGCAATAATGAATAGGTAGAATTTCGCTTGTATATATTATAATTATATACAGGTGGTGATTTTAATGATAGATGCTGACTTTATTTCGGACAGAATAGCTATGCTCCGAACAGCAAAGAATGTTTCCGCAAGAGATATGAGTCTTAGTTTAGGACAGAGCCAAAGTTATATCAACAACATAGAAAACAAGAAATCCTTGCCTTCAATGCAGATGTTTTTGTACATTTGCGAGTATCTTAGTATTACTCCCAAAGATTTCTTTACGGAAGATGTTGATGACCCACACCTGATGAATGAGGTCATTGATCTTTTAAAAACACTTTCTGCAAAACAGCTTGAAATGCTTATGGAAATTGCAAAAGAAATGAAATAACATATAAAACGCAAACACGGTCAGCCCGATATTACCGGGCTGACTTTACTTTTATAAGTTTTTCTTATCACATTCATTAGAAATATGAATTGATTTATTACAGAATATATGGTAAAATAATAAAAAAGCGGTGGTCATACCATGTCCGCTTTAACAGCATTTTTCTTAATAAAGAGCGAAGCTCAAGCACTTGTGAATGATTGGACAGCAGGCTGATGAACCAAAAACTTATTTTCAAAATAACAGTAGATATTGCAATGACAGGCGCACTGCTGTTTCTGATGTCGTTCTCGATGATAGGCTATATGATGCACGAGATCCTCGGCACGGCAATGCTGGTGCTGCTGATACTGCACCATATTCTGAATGTGCAGTGGCATAAAAATCTGTTCAAAGGAAAATACACTGCATTCCGCACTGCGCAGACAGCACTCTCGGTATTGATCATGCTTTCCGTTTTCGGCTCGGCGGTCAGCGGGATAATGATGTCCCGCCATGTGTTCCGGTTCCTGAACATCACCGTCGGTGCGTCGTTCGCCCGGACTCTGCACATGATATGCGCGTACTGGGGATTTGCGCTTATGTCGCTGCATCTCGGTTTTCACTGGCAGATGATGATATCTATGGCAGGAAAGCTGTTCAGGCAAAAGTCAGAACTGCGGGCGCGGACAGTCCGCATTCTCGGACTTGCAGCTGCGGGATACGGAATTTATGCAATGTTCAAGCGTGGATATTTCGACTATCTGTTTCTTAAAAATCAGTTTGTATTTTTCGATCCGAGTGAGAATGTGCTGCTGTTCGTACTTGACTATATCGCGATAATGTCAGTATTTGTTCTTATCGGACATTATCTTGCAAAGCTTCTGAAACGTATTGGCAAAACATCAGATAAAACAAAATAATGGAGAACAGAATATGACAGACGAACAGAAAATAGTGAAGCTCTACAAAGAAATGTACACAGCGATGATAAACAAGGACAGAGCGGAACTTGAACGCGTACACGACGACAGCTTCATTCTTGTTCACATGACAGGTATGCGTCAGTCAAAGTCCGAATACATCGGCGCGATAATGGACGGAACGCTGAACTACTACGATGCCGAACACGAAGAAGCTCGTTTTGCAGTAACGGGCGATACCGCAGCGCTTACCGGCAAAAGCCGTGTTACTGCCGCGGTATTCGGCGGAGGAAAGCACACATGGAGACTGCAGCTTAAGTTTCAGCTTGCAATGAAAGACGGCGAGTGGAAATTTACGCTTGCGTCTGCTTCAACTTATTGAGGTGAATCATGCTAAAACAGTTACGATATTTCCAGTCGGTAGTACGCCACGGCAATCGTGATAACCTGTATGAAATGATTCGTTCAGACCCGATACTTCGCCTGCGTTATTAGAGTTGTAGGCAGAACCGGCAGACAGGCAAATGATCTGTGCGGAAATGCACAGTATTTATAAGGAGGAACACATTATGCAGATTTCGACTACATGACCCCAACAAGGCTCATCTTCGGCAAGTGAGTTATCTCAAAGCTGCCGGAAGTCATGAGCGGCTTCGGTAAGAAGATACTGCTCGCTTACGGCGGCGGCAGCATCAAAAAGATCGGGCTTTACGACAAGGTAAAGGAATTGATGAAAGACAGAGAGATCTATGAGCTGCCCGGCATACAGCCCAACCCTAAATACGACCCGAGTGTGCTTGACGGCGTGAGGATCTGCAAGGAAAAGAACATTGATGTTATCCTTTCAGTAGGCGGCGGCAGTGTTCTCGACTGCACAAAGGCTATTGCGGCAGGCGCAAAGTACGACGGCGACCCGTGGGATCTCATCTCATACAAGGTAAAGGCGAAGGCTGCACTGCCGATAGTTGACATCATCACTCTCGCGGCTACCGGGAGCGAATACGACAGCGGCGGCGTTATCTCCCGCACCGAGACCAATGACAAGATCGGATATGTTGACTCTCTTCTTTATCCGGCAGTATCTTTCCTCGACCCGACATACACCTTCACTGTATCGAAGAAGCAGACCGCGGCAGGCTGCGCCGATGCAATGAACCACATTATGGAGCAGTATTTCTGTGAGGATTCAACACTGCTGAACGACGGATTTATGGAGGCAGGGCTGAAAAGCCTTATGGTGAATGCACGCAAGTGTCTTGACAACCCCGAGGATTATACTGCAAGAGCCGAGATGATGCTGGACTGCACCTACGGCTGCAACGGGATATACGCACTCGGAAACAGCGCTTCCGGCTGGCCGTGCCACGGAATGGAGCACGCACTTTCCGCGTACTATGACATCACCCACGGCGAGGGGCTTGCGATCATTACGCCCCGCTGGATGAAGCATATCCTCAGCGAAAAGACTGTTGACCGCTTCGTAAAATACGGCGTGAATGTATTCGGCATTGACAGCAATCTCGACAAATTCGATATTGCAAATAAGGCAATAGACGAGACATACAGGTTCTTTGAGTCTGTCGGTATCCCGATGCACCTGAAAGAAGTCGGCATTGACGAGAGCCGCCTCGGTGAAATGGCACATCACGTTGCCGAGAACGAGGGACTTGAGAATGCATGGGCTCCGCTTTCAGAGCAGGATATACTTGACATTTTCAAGGCTTCGCTTTAATTGCAAAACAAACAAAATACCGCCCGACAGAGTAAAAATACTCCACCGGGCGGTATTTTGTCAGTTCCGAATATATTCCGCTTTATCCTATCCATTCGTTTACCTTTGAAGGCGCATCCGGAATGTCCGTCCAGTAAAGCGTCAGAACACTGTCTGAGACATTAGCGCCGGGCTGCAAGCTCTTGACAGTTGACAGGGTAGCTGAAGCTCCGCTCCCGCCGTGGCATACGAAAACATTTACATTTTTTCCGGAGAGATCATTCTGCTCCAGAAATGTGTAAACGACCATAGGCATATCACCCCACCAGTTCGGATAACCGAGATATATCGTGTCATAGCCGCTCAGATCAATGCTGTTTTTCAGCTCAGGGCGGGCATTTGCGCGCTGTTCGTCAAGCGCCTGATTAATTGTGGGATCATAAGCCGCCGGGTACGGCTCTACAGTCTCTATACGGAACATATCCCCGCCGACTTTCGCCTGTATCAGCTCTGCGGCATACTCAACATTGCCTTTGAGAGAACCGCTTTCAAGGTTGCGGCTTGCGGAGGTGTCAGCGTCCGTCGCGTCGGTCTGCGGGTTTGAGAAATATGCCACAAGAATTGTTGCTTTTGCAGGAGCAGCTTCGGTTTCCGATACTGTTTCTTTCGTTGTTTCGGCAACAGTTGTCTGTGACGATGTTTCGGGCTGTGAAACTGCGGCAGTTTCAGAAGCAGTCTCCCCGACAGTTCCCATAGTGGAGGAATTTACATCGTTACTGCCGGAGCAGGAAGCTGCTGTTACCGCACAAAAAAGTCCAAGTATGGCTGTAATAATTCTTTTATTTTTCATGCTCATATCGAATCCTTTGCCCAGTTTGCGACCTTGTTTTTTGACTGCTCGGATTCAGCTCCATGAACGGACAATCCGGGCATGAATTTTGCGCCCTTGCATATACTCTTCAGGTCACGTTCACTGCTGCCGAGACCGCTGCCCTCGTTGGTGCAGAACGGGATAACGGTCTTGCCTTTCCAGTCCTGCTTTTCGAGAGCCGTGAACATACACATCGGCATCGTTCCCCACCAGTTCGGATAGCCCACGAAGATCGTGTCGTAACCGCTGATGTCGGGCATCTTCTTTATCTCCGGACGAGCCTTTTCGCGCAGTTCCTGCTTTGCTTCCTCAATGCAGGTCATGTAGCTGTTGCTGTATTCGCGGACAGTCTCAACCTCGAACAAGTCTCCGCCCACGGTGTCCTGAATGAACTCCGCGACACGCTCCGTATTGCCCTTTGCTATAGTTTTTATGCTGCCGTTCCAGTAATTTTCACCCTTGCGGGAATAGTAGATTATAAGTGTCTTTGCCATTTTCAAGTACCTCCGTTATGTTTTATTGATATTATTATATCACAGATATTGTGATAAATCAATTCTGATTTCTTATGTATGTCATAAGGAAGACTTATGAACAAATCCATGCATTATCAATACCACGAAAACCGTTCGTCCGTTTCAAGTGCCGACATACTCCGCATCTCCTCGTCTGAAAGCTCGAAGTCCCATATATCATAATCCTCGATTATATGCTGCTCGTTGGACGAGCCGGGTATCGCTATCTGACCTGCCTGCAAATGCCAGCGAAGTATGACCTGCGCCGAGGATTTTTTATGAGCCGACGCAATACTGCTGATAGTCTCGTCATTGAACAGCGTCTGCGTGTTTCCGCGTCCGCCGAGCGGGAACCAGCTTTCAAACACAGTTCCATACTGCGCGATATGCTCCTTCATCAGACCGCTCTGATGATACGGGTGTGTCTCGTTCTGCAGTAGCGCGGGCTTGATAGTTGTCGCGTTCACAACTCTGTCGAAATCTTCCGGCTCATAGTAATTCGACAGCCCGATCGAACGGAGCTTTCCGTCCCTGACAGCCTGCTCCATAGCCTTGTAAGCGTCAACATCATTGCTCGGCTGGGAATGATGAAGTATCATCAGGTCGATGTAGTCAAGTCCGAGCCGTGACAGTGAAGCGTCGATTGCTGCCGCGCCGTCGCTGTAATCGGAAGTCCACATCTTTGTTGTTATGAATATCTCGCCGCGGGTCACATAACCCTCGTCTATCGCACGCTTTATCCCTCTGCCGACAGCTTCTTCGTTGCCGTAGATGCGAGCCGTGTCGATAAGCCGGAAGCCGTGCTTTAATGCCCAGTAGGTCGAGTTTTCGGCTTCACTGTCGGAAAGTGAGAACATTCCGAGACCAAGTATCGGCATTTCATATCCGCTGTTGAGCATAACAGACTTCCGCTCAAAGTCGAACTGTAACGGCGCACTTGTCTTTTCGGTTCTCTCCTTTGACTGCACCATATCATTTGTCGTCTGAAGTGCGGTCTCGGCAGCTGTTATAACAGCTGCGGCATTCCCGGCAGCCGTGGTGATCTCCGCGACCGTCTTTTCATCGAGCTGTGTGCAGCCGGAATTATAAATGATAAGAATAATTGTTGTCAGAACAGATAATAGTTTCTTCATATCTTGTCACCTCTCGCGGTTTACCGCTGTCCATTCGCCGTTTATCTTCCTGTAAGCGTGAGTTCCCGACATTCTGAATGTACCTCTTGCGCCGTAAGCGTTTGCATTGAGAACAGATGTATATTCAATAGTTGCGTTGTCTCCGTTCACTGTGATAACAGGGCTGTCAATGCCTACGGTGTAGTATGTGAGACTTCCGTTTGCAATATCAGCAAAGTATTCTTCGCGGGTCTGCTGTCTGCCGCTCATGTGCGTGAAGATCATATCCTCGGAGACTATCTCACGCATAGTATCAATATCCGCGTCGGTCATAGCCTGACAGTAACGCGCCTGCTGATACAGCACCGAGAGCTGTTCGTCCGACATTTCCGAAGTATC